>JALRHN010000360.1:0-336 GCA_023259575.1 Candidatus Kapaibacterium sp.
CGGGGTGGAAGAAAGATCACACCCCTTCATGGCTTCGCATGCCACCCCTCTTGTAGAGGGGAATTAATATCTTATTCCCCTCCTCGAGGGGAAGCCAGAAGGTCAGGGTGAGAGAAAGAACACACCACGTCATGGCTTCGCATGCCACCCCTCTAGTAGGGGGGGAATTTATATCTTATTCCCCTCAGTGAGGGGAAGCCCATAGGGCGGGGTGGGAGAAAGAACTCTAAACAACAAGTTAATAATAGAGGTTTATTATGTTCAATGATGAATGAGCTCATAGATATATGATAACTCATGGATTAATCGTGTTTTTTCAGTACTTTGCACATACAA
>JALRHN010000360.1:346-584 GCA_023259575.1 Candidatus Kapaibacterium sp.
ACAGAATATATAGATAGCGACCAAAATCAAGAAACCGATTTTCCGGTTGGTTCAATTGTTCCTCTTTCTAGAATACAAATACCCCAAAAAGATACCATTGGCAATGCTGCTGATACTTCCATTGCTCCTTCTTTGATGAAAAGGAAGTCGCATTGTACTGCTTGTGGTGATTCTGATTCAGGCTGTTCATCCTGTAAAAGTGGTTGTGATACAGATGAAAAGTCTGAAATAACTCCAG
>JALRHN010000361.1 GCA_023259575.1 Candidatus Kapaibacterium sp.
ATACCATCATCTTCAGTGGCATCGTTGATCATTTCATAAATGTCTTCTGGTGTAAGTTTTGTACCGTCTTGATCGATAAATAAAAATAGATTTTCGTCGAAGTCAACTAATAAAGATGCGTCTCCTTCAAATATGTCGTTGAATACTCGGATTATTGTGCCAGGTGTTGGTCTTTCACCTAACTCCATGATTGCACCTTCCATTTCTTCAGGAACAAATAATCTAACTTGGGGATCATCTTCATAATCAGATCCTTCATTCATATCACCTCTAAATCTATTCTCAACACCACGTCTTACTCTTCTTGAAGATTCCATTTCATCAACAATTGATTTTAAAATATCAACAGTTTCTTCGTGACTTGAGTTGGAACTTCTAATCACGCTCATAATATCACTATATAAAGTGTTATCATACATATTTTCATTTACTATACGTTTAACCAAAGTGGTTAATTCAGATTCAGTAAGTCTTATAGATTTTTTCATACTTTATAAATATTACTCTTCATTAAAAAAAATATCAATGATATCTGAGAACTTTAATCCCATTTCACCAATACCAAGTTGTTCATTGATTTC
>JALRHN010000362.1 GCA_023259575.1 Candidatus Kapaibacterium sp.
TAGCATGTTGTAATTTTTCCTTTCAAAAAACGGGACTTTCCCTAGGCGCAAAATATCTACCCAAAGAAACTTTGAGCGTATCGAAAGCGAACTATGAATTAATCTGAGGTGAACAAATGGTTAGCAAAAGTTGATGTTTAAATAAACTTTTCGTTATAGATCTTTATAGGTATTCGACCTAAATTGTTTGTCTCAACTCAGCCGAACCGACCAGTTACATAATCTTCGGTTCGTTTGTCCTTTGGTTTTGAAAAAATCTCATTTGTAGTACCGACTTCAACCAATTGACCAGGACCACCATCAGATAAGAAAAACCCGGTGTTATCGGATACTCGAGCAGCTTGTTGCATGTTATGAGTAACAATTACAACGATAATCGAGCCGGCCAATTGTCGAATGGTTTCTTCAATTCTCAATGTTGAGCCTGGGTCCAATGCCGAACAAGGTTCATCCATTAGCAAAACTTCAGGTTTAACAGCGAGCGCACGGGCAATACAAAGTCGCTGTTGCTGACCACCCGACAGAGATCCGCCGTGTGCGCCGAGGCGATCTTTTACCTCATTCCATAATCCGGCTC
>JALRHN010000363.1 GCA_023259575.1 Candidatus Kapaibacterium sp.
AGTAGCATATTTTGCATTTTGCTCTATAGTCAAAGCTTTACCATTTACAGTAATTTGACCATTTTTAATTTGAATACTTACATTATCCTTAGGTGCTAAACCATCTTCTTGTAAAGCCTGCAACAATGTTTTAGTATCAGCAGTAATTGTAACAGTAGTAGCTGAATCTGCCACAACCTTAGTACTATCAGTGTTAATTACAGAGATCTCTACAGTTTGTGAAGTTGTTTTAGTAGTTCCTTCAGTTGGATGCATATGCGCTAAAGTTGGCGCTAATACTAAGGAAACAATAGACATTAACTTAATCAAGATATTCATTGAAGGACCAGATGTATCTTTAAATGGATCTCCCACAGTATCACCTGTTACAGATGCTTTATGTGGTTCTGATTTTTTATAGAACATCTCACCGTTGATTTCAACACCTTTTTCGAAAGATTTTTTAGCATTATCCCAAGCACCGCCAGCGTTATTTTGGAAAATACCCATTAAAACGCCGCTTACAGTTGCACCAGCTAAGAAACCACCTAAAGCTTCTGGGCCTAGTGTGAAACCAATTAAAATAGGAGAGATAAT
>JALRHN010000364.1 GCA_023259575.1 Candidatus Kapaibacterium sp.
AGTCTTCGATCAACAGGAATCCGAATGGTTTAAACAACCAGTGGCTCACTGCAAGCAAACCAACGGTAATGGCAACGTCGTGGATAAGCGCAATTACCGCAGCGACGCCATAGGAAACACTATTAAATCGAAACCAAATATAAATGGTGATAAACAGTAAGCTCAGCATTAACCCCGCGATCGCTCGTTGTTGCATTTCGCCTGCCACCCGACCTTCGATTTTGCTGAAAGATTGGAATACAGGTTTGGTTCGTACCGCTTCTTTCATCTTGTCGAGAATGGTACCGGTTGTTGATTCATCGAACGGTAATTTTACTTTCCATTCACTGAATCCCACCTCCGAATTCCGGGTCCAGTTTGTTCCGCCATTTGGCTCAAGCTCAACTTGAGAGTCAACTAAATTTCGGCCCGCTGCACTTGTTGCTGCAACAAGCCCCTCAATAACTTGCGCGGCATTCAGCTTGGCTGAATTGGAGCCAAGTGTATCGCGGAAAATCAAGTTGGCTTCGGTAGTAAACTCCGGTGCAAAACTAGGTTTCACCGGTTCGGGTGCGGTTGCAGGACTTGTT
>JALRHN010000365.1 GCA_023259575.1 Candidatus Kapaibacterium sp.
AAATCTCCTTTAGATTCTTTATCATTAAATCCTGAAAAAGGTAAAGAATTATATAATATTTATTGTGCAATTTGTCATGGTGAAAAAGGAGATGGAAAAGGTAACTTAGTAGTTAAAGAAAAATTCTTAGGGGTTCCTAATTACAAAGATAGAGAGATTACAGAAGGAAGTATTTTTCACGTAATTACTTATGGATTAAATTCTATGGGTTCTCATGCTAACCAATTATCTCAACAAGAGAGATGGCAAGTGACGGATTACGTTTTAAAATTAAAAGCTGGATTATAATATTAATACTTTTTGAAAATAATAGATATGTACACGTTTTCAAGTAAATTAAAAACTTTTTCATTCGTCCTAATGATTTTAGGTGCAATTGGTATTGGAATTGGTTTCATGGCCGCTCCTAAAACTATTGAGGATGTTGAAAAATTATTAGCAGATAGTCATCATCATGAGGCTTCTCATTCTGAAAAAGTGGCACCACATGCAGCCGATGCTCATGTTGTTGCTGATACTGTCAAAGTAGCTCAAATTCACTCTGACTCAACTCATGTTGGAATAA
>JALRHN010000366.1 GCA_023259575.1 Candidatus Kapaibacterium sp.
ACATTTTCACGGCTTAATGTAATCAATGATTCTCCATGCCTAGAAGGGAATAATTCACCCTTGGAGATGCCATGTGTGTTTTAACAAGGTTGTTACATTGTCCAAGATGTACAAATGCTATCATGATTTCTGAATTGAAAACATCTGAATGATCCTGATAACAATCCGCTCAATTACAAATACTTAGCCAAACAGCAAGTTGAAGACGAGAAACTTCAACAACTGGCAAAAGGGAAACCTGACAAATACGTCATGAAAACACTTAACAGACACAAAGTGCTGTGTTATGTCAAAACATATGACAACCCTGAGACACAATGGCAAATAGCGTTGCCAAGGCAACTAGTAATACCAACTATCCAATATTTCCATACGATACTCGGACATCCAGGAGCAACCAGGATGCATCTGACAATACAAACAAGATACTATCATCCCATGTTAAGAAAGGAGATAGATGACTTTGCATGCGATGCTTGTCAGAAAATGAAACAACCTGAACCAGGCTATGGACTGTTACCTGAAAGAGACATTGGGACATTACCATGGGCTGAAGTTGAAG
>JALRHN010000367.1 GCA_023259575.1 Candidatus Kapaibacterium sp.
CAAGCACTGTCATTTCAGGTGCTGTAAGATTTAGTAAATGTGATTTGTCAATTAACATTTCTTCAGGAGATACTAATGTTCTTGCTTTAATATAATTTCTGAAGCCATCTGCAATGGGTTCTAATACACCAAATGATTCAACATCTGTTTCTGCCTCAGTTGCATCTGCTCTTCCAGCAGTAAAAGGAACTTGAATATCATGTCCTGCATTTTTTGCAGCTTTCTCTATAGCAGCAACACCCCCTAAAACAATAAGGTCAGCCATAGAAACTTGCTTAGCACCTGTATTGAATGCTTTTTGAATTGCTTCCAAAGCATCTAACACTTTAGATAATTGTGCAGGATTGTTTGCAGCCCAATATTTTTGAGGAGCTAAACGAATTCTTGCGCCATTCGCGCCACCACGCTTATCTGAACCACGGAATGTTGATGCAGAAGCCCATGCAGTTGATACTAATTCACTAATTGATAATCCAGTTTCTAAAATTTTTGATTTTAAATCTGTAATATCTTTTTCATCTAAATTAGATTTAGTTGCATCAGAGATAGGATCTTG
>JALRHN010000368.1 GCA_023259575.1 Candidatus Kapaibacterium sp.
AATAGACCTGGTTGTAGTTATGAGGTTGTTGAGAAGTATACTGAACGTATCTTTGAAGGTAAGATCATGTTTTCATAGGAAACTTGGCGGATATTTTGTAAATTATTAGTAGAAGAGCCTCTATATGAAGGTATATAAACAACCAGATTTAAATGCTCCTCGGTATCGTCCAAAGAAACTAAACGTACTTAGTCAGGAAACATTCCGTAACTTCTTACAGAAGAATCCTAAGTATCGTTCTTTGACCTACCAAGAGTATAAAAAGATTGTTTGCGCAATTAATCAAAAGCTCTGGGAAACAGTTATTGATAATAGAGATGGGGTAGAGTTACCTGAACATCTTGGTTATCTGTTCATTGGTACATGCAAACGCAAGGTTACAGACAATACTGATTATCAGAAGTCTTCGATCTATGGTGTTAAGGTACAACGACAGAACTGGGAATCAGATCAATATGTTGCCAAGATCTTTTATACAAACTTTGAAGTCAAGTATAGGTTTAAGTTTCATCATATGTGGGGCTTTACCGGTGTCAGAGACTTCAAACGTAC
>JALRHN010000369.1 GCA_023259575.1 Candidatus Kapaibacterium sp.
AATAACAATACATCTTTCACATCACCTGTCAATACACCACCTTGGATACCTGCACCAATTGCAACTACCTCGTCTGGGTTTACTGAACGGTTTGGTTTCTTACCAAAGAACTTCTCTACAATTTCTTGTACTTTAGGAATTCTAGAAGATCCACCTACTAAGATTACTTCATCAATTTGAGATGTCGTGTAACCAGCATCTTTTAATGCAGCTTCACAAGGCTTTAAACAACGTGCAAATAAATCATCTGCAAGAGATTCAAATTTAGCTCTTGTTAATTTTAACACTAAGTGCTTAGGAACACCATCCACCGCAGTGATATAAGGCAAATTGATTTCTGTTTCAGAAGAAGAACTCAATTCTACTTTTGCTTTTTCAGCCGCTTCTTTTAAACGTTGTAAAGCCATAGGGTCTTTTCTTAAATCAATTGCTTCTTGATTTTTGAATTCGTCCGCTAAGAAGTCCATGATTACTTTATCAAAATCATCACCTCCTAAGTGTGTATCACCATTTGTAGATTTTACTTCAAATACACCGTCCCCTAAATCAAG
>JALRHN010000036.1 GCA_023259575.1 Candidatus Kapaibacterium sp.
GTTTCTTTGATGAAAAAGGCCCAACAAGATTCTCTAAAGAATGTAAAAAGACTTCAGGATTCAATTAAAAATGTTCAAGTAGAAAGTGGGCCTGTTAAAGCAAAATCTATTGTGTATAAGCAAATATTACAATTACTAAAAGACCCAAATGTTCTTGTTATTGATGCTAGGAATGAACATGAATTTGCTGAAGGACATCTTCCAAATGCTAAACATGTTTTTGCAATGGAATTCGAACAACATATTCCAGAATTGATTGCTTTACCAAAAGATAAAAGAATCATTGTGTATTGTGGCGGTGGAGACTGCGAACTTAGCCATGATGTTTGCAATGGGTTAATTGGATTAGGATTTCAAAAAGTGTATATCTATTTAGGTGGATGGGAAGACTGGAAGAAAAATGGATCAGGTAAAGGTGCCTAATGAAAGCAGAGGTTATTGATAATACTACACAACATTTTTTGCAAGTACGATATGGAATTATTGGTAACTCTCAGTTAATTACAGAAGTTATTCAAAAGTTATTATCTGTTGCACCAACTGATTTAAGCGTTTTAATTACCGGTGAAACGGGCACAGGCAAAGAAGTATTTGCACAGGCTATTCATGGATTAAGCAATAGAAAAAAGTATCCTTTTGTATCAGTTAATTGTGGGGCAATTCCAGAAACACTGTTAGAATCCGAATTATTTGGTCATGAAAAAGGAGCGTTTACAGGCGCAGTAGAACAAAGAAAAGGCTTTTTTGAAGTTGCAAATCATGGTTCAATCTTTTTAGACGAAATTGGAGAAATGCCCATAAGCACTCAAGTTAAATTATTAAGAGTGTTAGAAAGTGGAGAATTTTCTCGATTAGGGTCTTCGGATGTACACAAAGTAGATGTACGAATCATAACAGCAACTAATAGAGATCTAGAATATGAAGTAAGAAAACAACAATTTAGACATGATCTATTTTTTAGATTAAACTCTGTGCATTTACGATTACCTGCCTTAAGGAAACATCCAGAGGACATTCCCCTTTTGATTGAATATTTTGCAGATAAAGTTGCTCATAAATTAGGAATTGAATTTAAAGGAGTTTCATTTGAAGCAGAACTATTATTAAAAAGTTTTCCATGGCAAGGCAATATTCGTGAATTAAGAAATTTTATTGAAACAGTGGTCACATTAGAACGTGGAGCTCTTATAACTCCGGATCTGATCAAAAGACATTTAAGAATACAAGTTGATGATTCCTCTAGTTCTATTCGACAAGAAGAATCTATCATTGTACTTCCAAAACAGAATGAACAACAAAATCAGTCTTCCACACAAGATGAATCACTTCTTCTAAGAACATTATTAGAACTACATACAGATGTAACTGATATAAAAAGAGCATTAGCTGCTATTTTTGATAAAATTACTCATATTGAAGTAAATCAATTACACTCTACCCAAATGCATAGTCAATCTACGCATCAAGTAGAACACTCTTCTATTTCAGAAAATATGACTCAAGAAGAAGATTTTCGATTAGAAGAAATGGAAAGGAAATTAATTATAGCTGCATTAAAACGTTTTGATGGTAATAGAAGATTAGCAGCTAAAGTTTTAGGGATTAGTGAAAGAACATTATATAGAAAAATAGTTGATTATCAATTGATGGAGCTTTTTTAAATGTCATTGTTACATGTTGTATGTATGTATTTTATTTTCACGATTTTTTGTATTTCCAATGTTTTTGGAGGACAAGAACCCATGAAAGTATATGGTAGTTTTGGTGAAGGTATAAATTTTATTGCTGCTGATAGTAGTTTTTCGACCAAAATACGCTTAAGATTTCAATCACAAATAAATGGACAATTTGATACTGAACCAGATTTAAGAAATTTAAAAGCAGCTGCTTTAATTAGAAGAATGAGATTACGTTTTGAAGGATTTGCTTTGAGTACTAATCTTCAATACAAAGTTCAGTTAAATGGTTCTAATGAAGATATGGAATCCAATAGAACCCCAGAGCTTGATAATCCCGGTATTTTAAGAGATGCAGTTTTACAATGGACATTTCTCCCAGGTACATCTGTATGGTTTGGCCAAACAAAATTACCTGGAAATAGAGAAAGAGTCGTCTCATCTGCAAATCAAGAATTTGTTGATAGGTCTAACCTTAACCGAACATTTAATTTAGATAGAGATATAGGCATTCAAGTACATAATCAATGGAATTTAGGGTCTTTAATTGTAAGAGAAGCAATTGCTCTTAGTACTGGTGAAGGAAGGAATAGAAGAGCTAGTTCACTTGGTGGATGGTGTTTTACTGGAAAAGCTGAAATATTACCTTTTGGTTTATTTACAAATAAGGGTGAATATTTTCAGGGAGATCTTTTACGTGAACCTACTCCAAAACTTGCAATTGCTGCATCGTATGCATTTAACAATCAAGCAGTTAGAACTGGTGGTCAGCTTGGAGAATATTTGTATTCGCCTTCTGATATTTCCACATTATTTGCAGATGCAATCTTTAAATATCAAGGATTAGCAGTTACTGCAGAATATGCAAGAAGAAGTTCACCGACTCCAATCAGTTCAAAAGCAGGATCAAAAACTATCTTTATTTTTGATGGAGAAGGTATAAATACACATATCTCTTACATGATTACAGACAAACTTCAATGTGGTTTACGATATACATCAGTTAATCCCAATGTATCTATTGAATCTCTCATAGGCCCTAGAACAGATTGGACATTTGTGGTTGGACACTATTTTAAAGGACATGACTTGAAAATTCAGGGAGATATTTCCTATATCTCCGAACAGTCGTCTAAGGTTTCCAATATAAAAAATTCAATTCTTACTAGAATTCAAACTGATTTTACCTTTTAATATTTAATATAAAACAGTTCCATGGACTCTCAATTCTCATTAGAAGAAATTGCCTTAACTATTAGACAAGCTCAAGAATTTGTTGCTCGTAGAGTAATAAATAGAGAAGATGTTATCGAGCAAGCATTTTGTGCATTTCTTACTGGCGAACACTTACTTCTTCAAAGTAGAACAGGTGCTGGAAAGTCATTATTAGCCGAGCAGTTATTTGCATGTATTGAAGGTGCAAGAACATTTAGAGTTCAGGCAAGTAAAGAACAACAACCAGATACCTATTTTGGTGGTTTAGATATTGAAAAGTTAAAAACTGGCAAAATATTACATAATACCGAAGGTTCTTTAGTAGAATCAGAATTTGGTTTTATAGATGAGATTTTTGATGCTAATGATTTTACTTTAAGAGCCTTACTTTCCTTATTAAATGAACGCAGATTAATAAGAGGTGTTCAAAATGTACAAGCACATATTCATACTGTAATAGCTGCAACTAATTATCTAAGAATTAGCGAAGTTACAGAGGCAATTCTGGATAGATTCCTTTTTAAAGCAATTGTATTACCTGATAAAGATCCCCTGATTCAATTTAAAATTGGTGTCCAGTATTCCCAACATTCTAATCGCATTATTGCACCAACAAAAAAAATACAATACAATCATTTATATCGATTAAAAAAAATGATTAATGGTCAAGATTCTACTTATGAATTCAGAATCTCTGCAGAAATGCTTTACTTTACTAATTTGGTTATAAGACATTATGAATTTGCAAGAAATAGAGGCCTAAGAGAGAAATATAAGGGACAACACAGTAATGAATATTCAGACTTTTACATTTCTCCAAGAACCCAAGCAAAAGCATTAGATTTATTAAGAGCATTAGCATTCTTAGATGGGAGAACATTAGCTGATTCTCAAGATGTCAGAAAATTATCATTGATTTTTGCAACTGCAGGGCTACCAGAAGAAACTCAGTTATTTGATAAATCATTTACTGCTGTTTTTAATTCTCTAAATGCAGGGAATGGTTTTGAACAAATTAGAACTCTAATAGCTTATGAATCCTTGCTTGAACAAATTGAAAAAGATCCCCTTATCCTTCAGCAACCTTTAGATAAAACGCTGTCTAATTCACAACTTAGAAGATCATTATTAGATTGGATTAAGGATGCTTTACAAATTGATCATACAGTACAACACAATAAAAAAGTCTTGGAATCTTTTCTCAAAAATTTAATACCAGTATGCGATGAAGTTCGTGAATTAAAACATTCATTAGAAAAAGAAACAACAAAAATATTTCAACATATCGATAATTAATACCTCCATTTTTTGTATCAACATATCTTATAGTCATGATATCCAAACGTAATGAAATAGAGAATGTGGATTTTTTTGGAAAAATGATAGAATTAGGATTTTTAGATACAGTTGAAAATGAATTACCTGAGGATTTCACGCTCATTTATGAGATTGCACGTATCCTAGAAAATGAGCTTAATCCCCTAACCAAACAATTAGCTCCTATTTTGTGGTTATCTGAAACACAAGATGATAATACTTCACAAGAAAGAGAAATTATACCACATTTACCTTCAGGCGATGATTATGAAGCTAATTTGATTTCTAGTTTTCGAGATATTGCTAAAATTTATCCCCATCAATTTTTACTTCCTGATGAAGTATTCATGCAGAAATTGGTCGAAAGATCATTATGGATGCCAGCTCCAAAAGCACCAAGGAATTATAGATATCAAGCTGAATCAGATCAGTTCGCACCAGATTCTAGAAAACAAAAAATATATCTTTTATTTGATACTTCTAAATCAATGCAAGAGATGTTTAGAATTCACTTATCTAAAGCCATTGCATATTTTTTTCTGAAACAAAATCAAAAAGAAATGGGGACAATCTTCTTTAGAACGTTTGATGCAGAAATTGGTCCTTTACAATTAGTAAAAGATAAAATCTCCTTTGATAATTTGATTGCTCATATCATGAGTTTAAAGGCTGAAGGACGCGGCACTGCTATGGAAAAAGCTTTAATGACAGCTATTCAAGATATTCGCATTGATAGTTTTATGGCTGAAGCTGAAATACTTGTTATTACAGATGGCGCTGCACATATTGATATTGATAAGGTTAAACATTCACTTGGTGATGCTATACATATACATTGTATCAAAATAGGTTCCGCTACCTTAAAACCAGATACAAAAACAATATTAAATCTTATTCATTCCGCAGAATCTGATGATGCAAAGCTGATAAGAGAACTTCAGCATAAACTAAAGGATTTGGAATATTCACATAAAGCTACTCAAGCTGATTCTAGAAAGACATTCATACTTGGTGAAATTCAACATCTTAATAAACAAATACAAGCCCAAATAGATAGATATTCGCAAAGGACAATGGCTAATTATGGAAATGAAATTTCTGAATTGTCTGATATTTTTATCAATGTAGATGATATCAAACCAGAGAAGTTATTTGCATTATCTAAAGACAGAATTGATGAATTTGTTCAATTATCTTCTGAACTCTTAACAATATTAAAAGAAGACCCTTCAGTAGAAGACGCTAAAAAAGCTGCAGTGTTATATGATCATTTGTATTTATTACTAAAGTATAATAATGTAGAAATCCAACAATTGTCACAAAATACGGATGAATTAAAACATATTTTGAGTTCATTTTTACAACAACAACAATCTCAATCTTCACACACTACTAATCTAGACTTATCAGATAATGATCATATTCAATTATCCAGACTACTAAAAACTGGGATGCAATCTGCAGCTAGAATTCCATTAGCTAAATTATTATTGATTTTATATCGAAAAATTAAAAAGTCTATTATTTTGTGGAGAAAGACTAGATTAAGAACAAAAAAGAGAAAATATATTAATCGTATATAATGATTTATATCATTATTACTTTTATTAGAAATGTCTAGTTTAGCATCATACAATCACTCTTAAGGCTTTTTATAATGTTACCACTTACTTCAATTGTAGTCCCTATCGATTTTTCTGATCAATCTGATATTGCTATAGCATATGCTAAAGAATGGGCTTTACAATTTTCGGCTACTATACATTTAGTTCATATTATCGAGCCAGTTGTTTTCCCAATGGATTGGGGCTATTCTCCTATAGATTTATCTTCAGTTGAGAAACAATATGAAGATGCAGCTCATCAACAACTTATACAAAAAGTTGAATCATTAAGACAAGAAGGTATTTCTATCATTCCCGCAATAATCCATGGTGGAAGGGCTTCAGAAGAAATAAATAATTATTGCATACAACATTCTATATCTATGATTTGTATGGCAACTCATGGAAGGGGTGGAGTTGAGCATTTATTACTTGGCAGTACTACAGAAAGATTAATTAGAAAATCTTCTTGCCCAGTAATGGTAGTAAAAGTCCCATAAAGTACTAAGAAAAACGCCCAACAAATAGTCTTGTAGATAACCAATGTTTTAATGCTATCATTATTTTGTGTGTAGTAGAGACTGTAATTTTCTTCATGCTAAAAACATTATAATCGTTCAATTCTATTTTTTCTAATAATCGATAATAGATTGCATCCATGATTTCTGCTGCTAGCATTGTATTTCTTTCATCTGGTCGGAGAGCTGTCCTAGCTTTATGATAATATTCTCTTGCCCTTTGGGTTTGATATTGCATTAAAGCTATAAAGTTTTCATTATATACTTCATTCATTAAGTCTTTTTCTGAATATTTGAATCTATCCATATCTTCTTTTGGTAGGTAGATATATCCTTTATCTTTATCAGCTTTAAGATCTCTCAATATATTCGTTAACTGTAATGCATATCCTAAGTTGACAGCATATTGCTTTGTTTCTTCATATTTATAACCAAAAATCTCAATACACATTAATCCAACAACACCTGCTACGCCATAACAATATTCTTTCAATTCGGAAAAAGTAGTATATCGATATTGATATAAATCCCTTTCGCATCCATCAATTAATGTTAAGAAATACTGTTTGGGAATATCAAAACGCTTAATAACTTTACTTAATGGGTAGAAATATGGCAGTAAATTCTTATTTGCATAAATCTTTTCTATTTCATTTCGCCATTTAGATAAAATTCCCTTCTTCTTATTTATGATTTCTATATTCTTAGAAGGATACTCATCAACTATATCATCTATTTCTCGACAAAATGCATAGACAGTATTTATTGCTTTTCTTTCATCTTTAGGTAAGAAAGTAAACGAATAATAAAAACTTGTTTTAGATTGATGAGGAGCAATCATAAGATCAGATTCTATGTGTTCAGTTTCTTTCATAGTTATTTAGGAATATGATGTTAATACTCTAATTAATGCTTTACTTGCTATAATAATGATTCGCGACAATGACAATGATATTTTTTTTGACAATAATTCTATTCTGTGTGCTTTAGTTGCCTCTAAAATAGCATTTCCACCTTCAATTATAAGTGCTATTTCACATCTTAATCGAAAAGAGTGTAAATGAGATACTAATTGAGAACCTTTTTCAAATAGTTCTTTCGTATGAGTGTACATCATATCAAAAGCTTGATTAAAATCATCTTCTGATATTATAGCATCATTGTGCAAAGATACACCATGTAAAAACTCTTTCGGAATATATGTTCTTCCATTCTTCTTATCGATATATATGTCTTGCAAGAAGTTTGCCAATTGTAATCCTGTACATATACAATTTGATAATTCTATAGTAGTTTCATTTTTATTATCGTGTAATTGTAATACTATATCTCCTACAGGATTTGCTGAATATGAACAGTATTCTTCAATTTCTTTCATCGTTTCTGGCTGTATAAAAACACAGTCTTGTCTAAATGCTACTAGTAATTGCAA
Organism: Candidatus Kapaibacterium sp.; assembly: GCA_023259575.1. Taxonomy (GTDB): domain Bacteria; phylum Bacteroidota; class Ignavibacteria; order Kapaibacteriales; family UBA961; genus UBA961. Next base: position 7,763 of record JALRHN010000036.1, read on the forward strand.
AAATGGATTAAGTGTAATCTTAGTTTGATTAAACATATCTTGCAAAGCTATCCACAATGGATTGTCACCTGTATATTCTTGAGAATAACATATTCTAATGTGATTCTCCATCATCTGAAGATAATATAATTGTTGTTCTACAGTAATTTCTAGACTTCCTTCATCTGCTATATCATCTGCAATTCTACTATATGAATAAATTGCTGCCGTAAACTTTCTGATATGTTTTGGGATACATAATGATGCTACAGGAAAATTTTCATAATGCATCTTTGTGATATTCAAACAAAAAAGATATGATTCATCTATAGAATTCACCTTAAATGCTGGCGAATTATATTCTATAAGTTCAATCAATTCTTGGAGGCTAAACCAATGATGTATTTTTTGCATAGAGTAAAAAAAAACCCGCATGAAATTCATACGGGTTACTAAACATAGATGTTAGAAATTAATCACGAAACAATTTACCGCGATTGTCTTCAATTTCTGCATTATCTTTTAACGCTTGAAACCATTGAGGATAAGCTGAATTTTTTGAAGAAGCAGACATTGATTTTTTCATTTCGACACTTTGTGTCTTAAATGCTTTCATATCAGCATCTGTTTTTTGTAGAACTTGTGTAATAAACCAACCTTTTTCACCTGCAATTGGTGCATTGATTTTATTAACAGGAGCATTCATGACTGATTGAGTTAATACAGGTTCTAAACCAAGACCTGGAACTGAAGCAGTATTTTTGACATCGGTAACAGACTTAACTTCAATTGAAGGATCAAATTCAGCAACCTTGAATAATCTATCTGCATTTCTTTGTTGTAATTGCTTTACAATATTTTGTGCTTTAGATTTAACAAAAGCTAGCTTTTTAGAACGCATAACTTTTTCAGTCAATTCATCCTTCATATCTTCAAATTGTTTTAAACCATTTTGTCTTTCGCCAGTTACTAAAGCAACTACAAATCCATAATATTTCAATTCTAATGGATCAGAAACTGTTCCCACTTTTTCTGAAAATGCAAAATTGGTTAGGAAACGAGATCCTAATATTGGCATATCTTTATCAAAAAACATTGTTTCTACGATGTTTTTCTTTAATGATTTACCTAATTGATCGATATCTGTTCCATTTTCAACTTGTTGTTTGAAAGAAAGTGCATCTCTTTTTAATTGCTTCTTTGTGTTTTGAGACATAGAGACATTAATAAGAATTTCGCTGTATTTGATTTCTTCAGATGCCTTATCTTGAACTTTGATAATATGATAACCAAAATCAGTTTCTACAGGCCCAACAATCGAGCCAGGTGCATTATTAAAGCAAGCATCTTCGAATGGTTTTACCATTCTTCCTTTAGGAAAGAAATCATATTCACCACCGCGATCTTTAGAACCTTGATCTTGTGAATATGTTTTGGCTAATAAAGCAAAATCTTCACCTTTTTTAGCTCTTCCTAATATTTGTTGTGCCAAAGCTTTAGAACTATCTTTATTTGTTCCAAAATTAATGAGGATATGGCTGGCTTTTACAACCTCATTTTGGCCAGTTCTTATGCTATCAACATGATAAATATATGTTCCAGACATTACTTGTACTGGACCAACAATATCACCTGGCTTAGAAGTTTCTAGTAAACTTTTAACATCAGGTGCCATGGTTTTAATCATCACATATTCATTCTGTTTTCCACTATATTCAGCTAAATATTGTTGATAAACAGCTTCGCGAATCTCTGGTGTAACAGCTTCATTGATAGATTGCTGAATACGTGCAATTTTTTTCTGAGCAACTAAGGTATCAGCTTTTGAAGGCTCTAAAGGAAATGATACATACTTAATTTTTCTTGCATCTTTTTGTTTGGTAAACTCTTTTACCTTTTCATATTCAGCTTTTAACTCTTGATCTGAAGGCTTACCACCAACCTCTTTATCAGAAACTTTTAAAATGTCTAATAAGATATAATCGAAAGACATATTAGTATTTTCATTTTTGAATTTCTGCTCTAGAAAAGTAGGTGACACAATAGAGGATGCAGCACCAACAGCTCTTCGGAAGTGGTCAGCTAATCTGGACTTATAGAGAAAATCTTCGATTTTAATCAAACTTTTTTTGAATTTTCCAACTTCTTCAGCTGGATCAACTGTTTGAGGAATCATTCCTCTTTTTTTACCTTCATTGATATTTTGAGCAATGATATCTGGGTTAGTCATAACTTCAAGATATGCTTGACGATTAAATTTACCAGTTGAATCTGTAAAATTCTTTGTAAGATAATCTGGTGGGCTGTCTAACATTAAATCAAGAACTTCATCCTGTGTTACTTTGATTCCTGCTTTATTTGCAGCTTGTTTAATAAGAATCTCCTCTACATACTGATCCCAAACGGATTGACGTATCTGATTCTCATCTACTTCTGCTTGAGGATTCTGCTGTGTTTGTAATTCAGCTTGTTCTTTTACACGAAGTTCGAATTCTTGATATGGTATATTTTCACCATTTATTACGCCAACAACAGCATTCGCTGCTGTAGTCCCACTGTTGAATACTGTGCTTAAATTAGAATCAGATATCACCATAAATGCGATAAAAGAAATAACAAATAGCACCAACAGATAGGGCGAAATATCTCGCATACGTGAGATTACACCCATTTTACCTTGCTCCTATGCTTAATAATTGAAGTTCATCTTATATAAAGAATATGAGAATTCTTTACAATTTTAGAAGTGCAAAATTACCTCTGTTTATGCTAATTTCCAACAATGAATTTGCCTATGTGGATAATGAATTTTGAATACATTTTTTGATTGCCCGTAAATACTTTACCTATATCATAGATTTGCCTTTTTCAATTCATTGGCTTGATTACAAATTCATTATTTTGGCTTTGTTTAATTTATATTACTTTCTAAGTTTAATTATGGTTTCGATCTCAATTCAATATCAAGGTGATTTACATTGCCAAGCAATACATGGTCCTTCTCATGCTGAGTTATCAACAGATGCACCTATTGATAATAATGGTAAAGGAGAAAGTTTTTCACCAACCGATTTATTAGCTACAGCATTAGGTACATGTATGTTAACAATTATGGGTATTGCTGCTAATACTCATAACATTAATATAAAAGGGACAACATTAACTGTTGAAAAGCACATGATTAATCAACCTGTAAGAAGAGTTGGATCATTATCTATATCAATCATGTTACCACAACAAGAATATTCTGCTAAAGAACGTGATATTTTAATACTTGCTGCAACATCGTGTCCTGTAATGCAAAGTATACATCCAGATATTTTAGTTAATACTACTATGGAGATAGCATCTTGATTCATTATTCTACAATCATATTGTCTTCTATTTCAGCATTATTTGTTTTGTCTACCTTTTGTATGCAAGCACAATCTATATGGTCTTCAAAAAAATCATCATGGATTGGAATATCTTCTTCTGATAAAGTATCTATAGAGGATTTTAGTAAAAAATACACTAGTTATCTATACAATGCAAGAACCGAGCTTTCATCTACAAAAGAGTTTATCGAAGCTTCCAAACAGAATGGATTTAGTATCTATTCAAAGCTTTCTGATATAAAGCCTGGAGCAAAATTACTTTTTATAAATAGAGACAGAGCATTAATCGCATGTATCATTGGAAAACAACCTTTTACTAAAGGTAGCAGATTAATTGCGGCTCATCATGATAGCCCCAGAATAGATATTAAAGCAAGGCCATTATATGAACAAGAGGGTTTTGCAATGTTTCAGACTATATATTATGGTGGCATTAAAAAGTATCAATGGGCAAATTTACCATTAATGATTTCAGGTAGAATTGATACCAAAGATGGTAAAACTACATGGATTGATATTGGAAAGAACCCTGAAGATCCAGTTTTTGTTATTCCAGATGCTGCACCCCATGTAGATTCACCGTTAAGAAATAGAACTTATACAGGAGTTCTAGAAGGCGAAGAATTAGACCCAGTTATTGGAAGTATTCCAGATGATAAAAATTCTGTGTTTAATGCTGTAATGTCTTTATTACATCAACAATTTGGTTTTCAAGAAGAAGACTTTGTGAGCGCTGAATTACATATTACTCCAGCCTCGCCACCAAGAGATATAGGTTTTGACAGAGGTTTGATTGGTAGTTATGGACAAGATGATAGATCTTGCAGTTTTGCTGCTATGCATGCTTTATTTTCAATGAATGATATCCCAGAGTTTACTTCCCTAGCTTATATTGTAGACAATGAAGAAACTGGAAATGTTAATAATACTGGAGCAGCATCAATCTTTTTAAATTCAGTGTATAGCATTATATCTGAAGCTGGGACAAAACAGCAGTTTAATACAAATATTACAAATCAAGCCTTACATAATGCTTTAGTTATTTCTGCAGACGCAAATGATGGCATTAGCCCTTTATTCCCTGGATTATCAGAAAAATCCAATGCTGCAAAACTAGGTAATGGTATTTGTATCAAGCGATATGGTCGTTCTTTTGATGCTAATTCTGAATTTACAGCTAAGATTAGAAATTTACTTGATATGAATTCAATCCCATGGCAAACAGTTTCCTATAAAGTTGAAACTGGTGGTGGTGGTACTATTGGTGGACAAATGAGCAAGGATGATATGGATGTTATCGATATTGGTATTCCCCTGCTTTCTATGCATTCTCCATTTGAAATCAGTTCAAAAATTGATTTATGGAATCTAAATAAGTTTTTCACCGTATTCTACTTATCTAAATGAAACAGTATCTATCTGCATTAGCTAAGATAAATGTAATACTTATCCTATTAGTAATTCTTGCTGGAAGTGTAGTTCGCTCTACCCAATCCGGTATGGGATGTCCTGATTGGCCTAAATGTTATGGATTATTTATTCCTCCAACACATATTGATCAATTACCACTCGATTATAAACATCTATATGCTCATCAAGGTATTCCAGCTGAAGATTTTGATGCGATGAAAACGTGGATCGAATACATTAATAGATTATTAGGTGCAATTCTTGGTATTACTGTTTTTTTACAGTTATTATCTTCTGTATATCATTGGAAACAAGATAAAACTATAACTCTATTAAGCATTGCTATTTTTTTAGGTACAGGTTTTCAGGGATGGCTTGGTGCATTAGTAGTTGCTTCTAATTTAGCTCCATTAAAAATTACTGTTCATATGCTCATGGCAATGGCCTTATTATTATTAGGTACCCATATCGCATGGAAGCCAAACATTATATCTAATATTGTTTCAAATAAGAAAATATCATATATCATTGGACTTAGTATCATATCTGTAATTATTCAGATTTTGCTTGGTACACAAGTAAGACAAGAAATCGATCAATTAGCAAAGGCACTCAATTTTACCCAAAGAGATATTTGGATTAGCAATCTGTCTTCAATATTCTCAATACATAGATCCTTTGCTCATATAATACTTCTGATACATGCTTATATAATCTATGTAATGGTAAAAAGTAAAACATATGCATCTTCAATTAAGACAATAGTATATATGATTGCATGTACTCTCTTTTTAGAAATTTGTGCAGGAATCATTTTAAACTATATGGATATGCCTGCATTTATTCAACCTATTCATCTATTACTTGCTTCTGTACTTTTATGCTTGGATTATATTCTGTTTTTAAATAGTAAACCTGTAAAAGCCTAATAAAAATTTTGGAAAATAAATGAATACATGTAGAAGAGATCTTTATAACAAATGCATCATACTGTTCATAAGTTTTTATGCATGTATATCTAGCATCAATGCTCAGAATATTAAGGATAATTGGTTTTTTGGAAATAGGGCTGCAGTAAATTTTTCTAATATAAATCCCAAAGCATTGAACAACTCTGCCATGGTGGCACCTGAAGGTTGTGCAACCCTCAATGATAGTTCAGGTACATTATTATGCTATACAGATGGTAATGCAATTTGGAATGCAAATCATGTCATCATAAATGGTAATAACGTTCTGGGAGGAAATCCGTCTGGAGCTCAAAACGTTCAAATCATTCCATATCCAGGAAAACCATCTCAATATGTATTTGTATACATAAAAGGAGCGGCAGAAAATCCCCCGATGAGTCTTTGGTATACCATTTATGATTCCATTTCAACAAATAATGCTATTCAAATTATTCCACCTACGCTGTTGTATGAGAATATCACAGAAAAATTAGTTGTCATAGAAAATAATGTAGGGAATGGTTATTGGATTTTTACCCACGGTTTTTCTGATAATAATTATTTGGCGTTTCAGCTTACAAATACAGGAATATCTAAAAGTCCTATTATTTCAGCAGGAAGTTATAACTATAAAACAAGTAAATGGAATGCAAGCGGAGTAATGAAATGTTCTCATAATAGTAAAAAACTTGCAACATGTATTAGAGGAGAATCAGATACAAGTTATGTAGAGTTAACAGATATTAATATTAGTAATGGTAAAGTAAGTAATCCTGTTTTAATTCCTTTTCCAATGTTAACCTATGGAGCCGAGTTTTCTAGAGATAATAAGTATTTATATATAAGTTGTGGACTATCAACTAAAAAAGGGATATTATATCAAGTAGATATAGGATCTAGTACTCTTAATAAAACAGAAATTTATAATTCCCCCACAGAATGGTTTGGACAATTGCAAATAGGCAATGATTGTAAAATATATTTAGCTAAACAATCCTCTGAGTCCTTAGGTACTATAACCAACCCTTCTGGTACAGGACCAAGCTGTGGCTTTTTGATAAGTGGATTGATATTGTCTCCAGGCTCTTCTACATTAGGCTTACCTACCTTTATTCAAACAAATTCCTCAATTATTTCAAATTCTATAAGATATTCTTCTGACAATATCTTTGACAGTATTCAGTTCTCAATTCAATATCCAAATGCAACAAATTATTATTGGGATTTTGGAGATCCTTCCTCTGGTTCACAAAATGTTTCTAGCCAGAATCAGCCAAAACATGTATTCAATAAAGCAGGCTCTTATTATGTAAAAGTATATCTAAGTGGACCATGTGGTTATGATACATTATATCAATTACTTGAGATTAAAAGCAAAAAGACGCTTATCGTAAATTCGAGTTCTGCAGTATTAGATATTGTGTCGAATACATGCAATTCACATATAATAGTTAAAGAATCTTGGCCTTTTATAAAGGGAGATTTAGTTCTGCTTATTCAGATGAAAGGTGCTGAAATTGATTCTTTATACCCACAAAAAAAAGATGGTTATCCGCATCAACTTCGTGCTGCAGGACTATTTGAATATGCTAGAGTTAGTTCTGTAAATGGTAATACT
>JALRHN010000370.1 GCA_023259575.1 Candidatus Kapaibacterium sp.
GATCTATTTGTTACAAATATAGAGCGCTTAACTAAAGGCATTGAAAGCAAAACTGCAAATGCGTTACTTGTTAAGGTAAATCAAATTGGAAGTTTGACTGAGACTATCGACGCGGTCAATTTAGCACATAAAAATAATTACAAATCAATGATGAGTCATCGATCTGGTGAAACTGAAGACACCACAATTGCTGATTTAGCAGTTGCGTTAAATTGTGGTCAGATAAAAACTGGTGCGCCAGCAAGGTCTGAACGTGTAGCTAAATACAATCAACTTCTTCGAATTGAAGAGGAGTTGGGTTCAGATGCAATTTATGCGGGCCGCTTGGCATTTCCAAGATTTAAGAAGTAATTCAAATGGCTCGGCGTAGATTTTTTGCAGCAGGGCTGGTTTCATCATCAAAGAAAAGTATTCAATCTGGATTAAAAAAACGAGGATTATCTAATCGAGCATTAATTGTTGGAATTGTGCTATTTGTTGTAGCTATTACCTTGGCGCCACCAATTCAGCATTACTTCACCCAACGTGCTCAGATAAATTCATTAAAAAC
>JALRHN010000371.1 GCA_023259575.1 Candidatus Kapaibacterium sp.
AACATTAGGACGAATTTTTAATGTAATTGGTGAACCGGTAGATGAACAAGGTGACGTAAATATTGATACAACTTTACCAATTCATCGTGAAGCTCCTGCTTTTACAGAATTAGAAACAAAACCATCAATTTTTGAAACTGGTATTAAAGTTGTAGATTTATTAGCTCCATACCGTCGTGGTGGAAAAATTGGGTTATTTGGTGGAGCCGGTGTAGGTAAAACAGTATTAATTATGGAATTAATTAATAATATTGCTAAAGCCCATGGTGGTGTATCCGTTTTTGGTGGTGTAGGTGAGAGAACACGTGAAGGTAATGATTTATATGAAGAAATGAAAGAGTCAGGAGTAATTAATTCAAAGAATTTTTCTGAATCTAAAGTAGCTTTAGTATATGGTCAAATGAATGAACCTCCTGGAGCACGTATGCGTGTAGGTTTAACCGCTTTAACAATGGCTGAATATTTCCGAGATGTTAACAAACAAGACGTTTTATTATTTATTGACAATATTTTTAGATTTACACAAGCAGGTTCTGAAGTTTCAGCTTT
>JALRHN010000372.1 GCA_023259575.1 Candidatus Kapaibacterium sp.
CCAACAACTTCAGGAAACTTAGGAAGGTATAGATTAGTGATTATAATTAAAAACACAAGTCCAGTAATCACATCTATAGTAAGCAGCTAAAATGCCTTGGACAGATAATGATGTAAGCTTTAAGAAGCTAAATAACAAACGTATTACCACAAGTACTGGAAAAGGTATTAATGAAGAAAAGGGTGCATCTACTCTTGAACTTCACTATACAGATATTAAGCTTGATAATATTCCATCTACTCCGCCAGGTTCTTCAACATCTATCGTACAGGTCAACACTCTTCTTACATTAGTCGAAGATCTTTCTGTACCTAATAAGCAAGCATGGTTCGCAACAAGTATATCTGACACTGTAACTGCTAATAATGGATCTTCTCTTTCAGAATCATCTAGGTTAAAAGATTGGATTCCTGATAAATATGATGCACCCGGAACTGTTGCTGGCACTGGATATGAGATTAAGGTTTATGATAAAGATAATATTCTAGTACCTAAAGCTGATGCATCTAGTTGGTTTTTTGATTATCAGACTGGAATTTTAGTTTTCA
>JALRHN010000373.1 GCA_023259575.1 Candidatus Kapaibacterium sp.
AGGGAGTGAATAATGACAACTAAAGGCCGCGTAGCCCGAGTAATCGGACCGGTGGTAGATATTGAATTCCCAGCGGATTCAATGCCCGCCATCTTTAATGCGCTACATGTAGAGACCACCATGAGTGGCAATACACGTACCTTGACCCTCGAAGTAGCACAGCACATCGGTGACAACCTTGTGCGCGCTATCTCGATGCAACCAACAGATGGAATGGTGCGTGGTGCTGAAGTAACAGACACTGGTGCAGCTATTTCAGTACCTGTCGGTGATGTAACAAAGGGACACGTCTTCAACACTCTCGGAGAATCTCTCGATGTTCCAACATCCTCACTTGATATTAAGGAACGCTGGCCAATTCACCGTAATGCGCCAGACTTTGATCAACTCGAGTCAAAGACTGAAATGTTTGAAACTGGTATCAAAGTTATCGATCTACTCACACCATATGTAAAGGGTGGAAAGATTGGTCTTTTCGGTGGTGCAGGTGTAGGTAAGACCGTTCTTATCCAGGAAATGATTTATCGCGTGGCTGAAAACTTCGGTG
>JALRHN010000374.1 GCA_023259575.1 Candidatus Kapaibacterium sp.
GATGTCATTGTTTCTCAGTGGTTATCTGTCGTTTCTTGTCTTGAGATTGTTTTTCATTGCTGAATTGAAAGGTTTGATTAGAATCATCAAAAAGAGTCCTTGTTAGTATCCCTTGTGGCATTAAGGAAGTCATAGATTGCTGCCACTCCATTTTTGCAACATCAGGGGATATTTTGTTGTACTGTTGGGCTAAGTACCCTGAATCAGGAATGAGTCTGTGATTTCCATGTTATGCATGGTTATTGATGAGTGCTTCTTGCCAATATTATCCAGATTTATTTGCTTAGTTTCAAATTTTGTTTCTGATTGCTTTTGGTTATTGTGACTTGAGAAATAGTCTTGAAATTAAGAGATTGATACTTCATTCATGCCTCATGCAGTGAAGATTGTTAAAGCTGGTTAAAGTGACAAACAAAGATTCTTGTTTTTTCCTCTATCATCATCAAAGATAGTCCTATTCCACTTCATTTGATGTCATTGTTTCTCAGTGGTTATCTGTCGTTTCTTGTCTTGAGATTGTTTTTCATTGCTGAATTGAAAGGTTTGA
>JALRHN010000375.1 GCA_023259575.1 Candidatus Kapaibacterium sp.
ATTCCAATTCGAATCGGCGTTAACGCAGGTTCTCTAGATCCACGTTTATTGGCAAAATACGGCAAAGCTACTCCTGAAGCACTCGCCGAATCAGCGCTTTGGGAAGCATCATTGTTTGAGGAGCATGGCTTCTCTGACATTAAAATTTCAGTGAAGCACCATGATCCAGTAACGATGGTGAATGCGTATCGAATTCTTGCAGCCAAGTGTGATTACCCATTGCACTTAGGTGTTACAGAAGCTGGACCGATCTTCCAAGGGACAATCAAGTCCGCAACAGCATTTGGAATCTTGTTGGCAGAGGGAATCGGCGACACAATTCGCGTCTCATTATCTGCACCTCCAGTTGAAGAGGTAAAGGTTGGAATTTCAATCCTTGAATCTCTCAATCTGCGCCAACGTAAGTTGGAGATTGTTTCTTGTCCTTCATGTGGCCGTGCTCAAGTTGATGTGTATACCTTGGCTGAAAAGGTTCAAGCTGGCTTGCAAGGAATGACCGTTCCGCTACGTGTTGCTGTTATGGGCTGTGTAGTAAATGGACCAGGGG
>JALRHN010000376.1 GCA_023259575.1 Candidatus Kapaibacterium sp.
ACTTCGACCATACCAACGCGTCTTCAAATGTGATGAAAAAGCGAGAAGCAAAGTATTTGTTCAGGAGCTGACCAACCACATGATAAAAAATAAACTTCAACAGAGAATCAATGACCTGAAGACAGAATTCCACCTCAAAGGGAAAACAGAAGCACTAATCCAAAAATATAATGGAATTGACTATGAATGCCAATGTGCTGTCAAGGGTGCAGTAAAGAAAGTAGGGAGAACAAACTTTGGATACTACCGATCACCTGCCTTAACACAAGCCAGAAAGATTGTCCTCATATGGAGGGCAATATGTTCATGCTGACGGAGGAAACAGAAGCTCAGTAAGGTAATAACATCAAATATTGAAATGATAGGAGTTAGTGAAAAGGACATAACCATGATGTCATTGCATGCAATAAGAATCAAGCTACGTGAAGTGGTAATGCTTCTACGGGAACGACAGAGAGAGTCAGTCAAATTGAGGGAACAGTGGCTCGAAGAGATGGCGATTAAAAATTCAGTAGCAGATGGTGATATGGACGCTCAAAAAATACT
>JALRHN010000377.1 GCA_023259575.1 Candidatus Kapaibacterium sp.
AACAACTCAAATACAAATATTTCAGAATACAATTCTAACAGATCCATGTTTGGACACCTTGATTTGACATATGGTTTCAAAACCAAGGCCACAGAGAAAATTCGATACCTACAGCAACTTCCCTCTTTTATAATTAGTAGATTGTATCTTTGATTTATTTATTTTGTAATATTCTTTCTTTATTTTGTAATATTTTTTGCATTTAGTACTTATTCCTATGTAAAATAAAAACATTTTGTCTTTACAGTTATTTGTGTAAATTATAGTTAGGATGTCTGACTCTCCATATAAAGCCAAAGATCTCAAGTCCAAAGCAAGGTTGATAATCAACCTACATTATCAGCTCAAACATGGAAGAGAGCCAAAAATAAAGAAGATGAAAAGAAAAGACAACATGCTACTTTTGATAAATGCTTGAGAATATAAAACATGATCCTCAGATATTTCAAAGAGAAGAGATGAATTATCTTAGGGAGTTTGTAAATCACATTGAATCTTGATGTGACATATATCCATGCAACCCAGATGATG
>JALRHN010000378.1 GCA_023259575.1 Candidatus Kapaibacterium sp.
GGCTATGTCAGAGAAGGATGTATCTGATCTACGTTGGGGTTTAAAGGCAGGCGCTGATTTTATAGCCCTATCCTTTGTCAGAAATGCTGCAGATATTAAAGATGTCCATAAAATTATGGATGAAGAAGGAATTCGAATTCCGGTTATTGCCAAGATTGAAAAACCACAAGCAGTCGATAATCTGCAAGAGATTGTTGATGCCTTTGATGGCATCATGGTGGCACGTGGTGATTTAGGTGTTGAGCTTCCAATCGAAGAAGTTCCGATGGTACAAAAGCGTTGCGTCACTTTAGCTCGTGAATCAGCGAAGCCAGTAATTGTGGCTACGCAAATGTTGGATTCAATGATCTCAAATTCCAGACCAACTAGAGCAGAGGCAACAGATTGCGCAAATGCAGTTTTAGATGGCGCTGATGCCTTGATGTTATCTGGCGAAACCTCTGTTGGAGATTTTCCAATTGAAACAGTTCAAACCATGGCAAGAATTATTGAACACACCGAAACTGTGGCATTAGATCGGAAGAGCGTCGT
>JALRHN010000379.1 GCA_023259575.1 Candidatus Kapaibacterium sp.
GGTACTTAGTCCAACAGTACAACAAAAGTATCCCCTGATGTTGCAAAAATGGAGTGGCAGCTTTCTAAGACTTCCTTGATGCCACAAGGGATACTGACAAGGACTCTTTTTGATGTTTCTAATCAAACCTTTCAATTCAGCAACAAAAAACAATCTCAAAACAAGAAACAACAGATAACCAGTGACAAAGAAGAACGTCAAAAGAAGTGGAAAAGGACTATCTTTGATGATGATAGGAAAAAACAAGGATCTTTCTTTGTCACTTTAACCGACTTTAACAATCTTCACTGCACAAGGCATGAACAAAGTATCAATCTCTTAATTTCAAGACATTTTCTCAAGTCACAAAAACCAAAAGGGACCGGAAACAAAATTTGAAACTAAGCAAATAAATCTGGGTAAGGTTGGCATGGAGCACTCATTGAAAACCATGCAGAGCAATGGAAATCACGGACTTATTCCAGATTCAGGGTACTTAGTCCAACAGTACAACAAAAGTATCCCCTGATGTTGCAAAAATGGAGAGGTA
>JALRHN010000037.1 GCA_023259575.1 Candidatus Kapaibacterium sp.
TGCTAAATCAGAGGATATATAATGAAACTGATAGTAAAATTAATCGTATTCTGTGTTTTTGGTATAACTCTATTTGCACAGCCAAATCAAAACGATGTCAATATCGAAGTAACAAGAAGAGTAAGTTTAGAATTATTGGGACCAAATAGCGGACCATTTATGCAACCTTTAACAGAAACCTTAAATGCAACAGCAAATGCAAGGTTTTTTAGGACAGCAGAAATACCTGATACTGGTTTATATATAAGGGCAAGTTTAGGAGGAATGGTTGGTTTTGTTAGAGACAATCAAAAAACATATCAGCCTGTTGCACCTGTTATTTCTGATACTGCTTTTCTTAATTTAATTACTAGTGGAAATTTAGTACAAGTTAATCCCTTTAATCCAGCAGCAACAGTAATTAAAGATACAACTGGATTAGTAGTTGCAATTATGAAGTACTTGTTTTGGAAAGGCTTAAAAGATCCAACAAGTGGTTTTGATTTTCCTAAAGAAGCCGCTACTGTCTATGGAAACTTAGATAGAAAGTTTGTGATTGGAAAAGAATATTTAACAAAGCAAATAACTGCTCCTGTAGATTCCGGTGGGGATATTTATTTAAGTAATATCTATAAATTATTGTCTCCAGCACTTCAAACAAGTATTATATCTACAGTTAATGGATTGCCAAATTATCTTACCTTAGCTAAAGGTGCTAATGTTAATACAGTGATGGCTGGTGTTCCACAATTTGAAATTGGTTCTTTATATGGAACTGAATTGTTGGTTCGGTTTGTGCCGCCAATTAAATATGACACAGTAGTCGGAAAATTTGCTTTTTGGGGTGTTGGGTTAAAACACAGTATTAATAAATACTGGAAAAATGCACCTATTAATTTGTCAACTCAATTGGTATATCAAGGAAGTACAATAGAAAACTCGGTAGGTGCTACTAATTCTCAATTAAAAGCATTTACAAGTATTTATGGGGTAAATATTCAAGGATCTAAAGAATGGAAAGGTTGGAATTTTTATGGCGGATTTTCTTATGAAACTATAAAAATTCACACAGATTTTACCTATTATCTACCTAAAGAACTACAAAGACAGTTAGGATTACTTCCTTTGGATTCTGATGATCCAAGACCACCAATGTATCCTGGCGATCAAAAACCACAGTATACAAATGTAACCTTTACAGATAATGCAGTGAAATTGACGATGGGAGTAAGCCGTAAATTTGGACCTTTTGGCGTGTTTTTAGATTATAATATCACAAAGTTTAATATTTTCACCTTTGGTATAGACTATGCGATCCTTTAATGAGGATTCGAAAGAGTGTCTTTTATAAACTTTTTATTATGCAGGCTTAGTGTAAATGTTTGTTCTGGCATCTTAGCATTACTTTTTATAACAAAGTCTATTGTTAACAAAGAATCTTCTTCCATCCTATCTGTGTTTACAGATAAAGAAATCATTCCTTTACCCATTGGGCGTATATCAGCATTATGAACAATTACAGAAGCACAAAAACAAGAAGGTTTTACCTCTGTGATTTTCAAGTTCTTTCCACCTTTATTTAGTATTAATATATCTTTCATAATACTCTCGCCAGGTGAAAATGTAACTACTGGTTTATCTGGTCTGATAATTAACTCAGGTGGATTTTCTGCTTTGGTATAAGTAAGAAAGACAAAAGTTAAAATAAATGCCAAACGATTTAATGATTTCATTATATCAATTCCGAAAATTCATAAAACCCCTTTTTATTCGCTATTTTTTCTGCTGCAAGAATAGCTCCTTGAGCAAATCCTCTTCTGTTTTTTGCAGAGTGAATCAATGTTAATGAATCTATTGGAGAATCCGCTAAAACAGTGTGTTTACCTATAATTTCACCATTTCTAATTCCTGATATTAATAAAGAATGAGGATCTACAACAGCATCTTGAGGATTATGTGTGATAGTAGTTTTATCAGGAAAAACACTTAAAACTTCTGCTGCTAATTGTAAAGATGTACCACTTGGAAAATCTAATTTATGTCTATGATGTTCCTCAATTATAGAAATATCATAGTGTCCAATAGAAGACAATAACAAAGAAAGCTCTTTTGTCACTTTTCTCATTATATGAACACCAGGAGAAAAATTACCACTATATACACAACCAATTGTATTATTAATCATACTTGATATAGAGTGTATATTATTATACCATCCTGTTGTTCCTATCACTATATTTTTTTTACACAAAATTGCATGCTTTATATGTGATTCTACTTCTGATGGAAATGAAAAATCTATTAAGACATCGCAGTTTGGCGACATATCAGCAAGAAATAGTTTATCAGAAGTATATATTGCGGTAATTTCATGGGAAGTTTCAAGAATTAATTTCTCAATTTCTTTACCCATTTTTCCATAACCAATTAAACCTATTTTCATATAACACAATGAATTTTAACAATTTACATAATGAGTGGTTATCTAAACCACGAATAGTTCTGGGAATGATGAGTGGCACTTCTTTAGATGGAATCGATATTTGTGCCAGCAGTTTTTCTGTCTCTCAAAACGGAAAACACCAATTTGAATTGTTGTGTTGGAAAACTTATCCAATGGATCAAGAATTAAGAGAAAACATAAAACATTGTATTCAACAAGAAATTTCAATCAAAGATATTTCTTTTCTACAAAAAGAGATCACACATATCCATGCACATATTGTACATCAATTTATTGATGAATTCTCTCTAGACAAAAATTCTATTGATATTTTAAGCGTACACGGACAAACCGTATGGCATTCTCCACCAAGTGAAAATAATAGTTATTCAGGACACACATATCAATTAATTTCTATACCAGCTCTTTCTGCTTTAACTCAAATCTGTTCTATAGGTGATTTTAGATCGGCAGATATAGCTCTTGGAGGCCAAGGAGCACCTTTGGTACCAATTTTTGATAAAGAGTTTTTATATCATAATGAATTAGATACTATTGCTATTAATATTGGTGGTATGTCTAATATTACCATTATTCCTGCTGATACAACACTACAATTATCAGCTTTTGATACTGGCCCAGGAAACATTTTAATCGATGAAGCAATGATACGTTTTTTCGGTAAAAAATATGATACTAATGGTTCTTTTGCTAAGGCAGGTCGCAGACTATCTAGATTGTGGGATAATCTATGTGAATTAGAGTTTATTAAAGAAATGCCACCAAAATCTACAGGAAGAGAGTTTTTCAACAAACAACTTTTACAAGATATTTTAGAAGTGTCTTTTGTTAATACATTCCCAGGCGAAGATATTATAAGGACATTAACTGATTTTACAGCATGGAGTATAGCAGAAAATATAAGATTGTTTGGCCCTCAAAAAGGAAGAATTCTTATTACCGGTGGCGGAGCACATAACCCTGTTTTAGTTCAAGAATTAAAAAACCAATTACAGAGTTTTTCTTTCTGTACATCAGAAGAATTAGGGATTCCTGCTGATGCAAAAGAAGCACTTTGTTTTGCTTATTTAGGATGGAGATCTTTGGGTGGATTACCAGGATCATTAAAAGAAGCAACAGGAATTTCTAAACCACAAATTTTAGGTTCTATTGCTTTTGCTTAACATCCTGTATCAGAATGTATTTTATTAACTCTATTTGTATGGCGTCCACCTTCAAAATCAGTATTAAGAAATACATGTACTATAGATAGAGACTTTTCTTTATCTACAAGACGTTCTCCTAGGGTTAACACATTAATATCATTGTGTTGTCTGGCTAAAAACGCCATTTCTTCTGTTAAACAATTCGCAGCTCTAATTCCTTGGACTTTATTTGCGGTGATAGAAACACCGATACCACTACCACAAACAATAATAGCTTTATCTGCCTTTCCTTCTGAAACCAATAAAGATGCAGCTTTTGCAAAATCAGGATAATCAACCGAGACCAAAGAAAAAGTGCCTACATCTATAATTTCATATCCTGTATTTTGTAAATACTCAGCAATTTCTGTTTTTCTTGTAAAACCGGCATGATCTGATCCTATAGCGATTATCATTTTATAAACCTATGATATTAAAGTAGTTATAGAGTTAGTAATTATACACATATTTATCCACTCAAGGTATAAATATGTGGAAAAGCATAGTTTGTATGTTGGATATTGTTAATAATTGAATTGGTGTTTTTGTTTTATTAACATAGGTGTTAATTAGGGATAAATTAATCAACATATTCTCCACATCAATATAGAGAATTGAAGTTGTGTAAAATTAAGAGTTTAAGAAGAAATATATTGTTACCCACAGGCTTTTCCACTTTTCCACAATGTATATTACTATATGTATTATATAATGATTAAAATATAAGATATATAAGAGGGATTATATGTGGATTTCTGGAATTAGAGGAAAACGTGCTTCACAAAAAAACAAAAGTCTTCCTGAATGAATATGTATTTCTGGAAAGAAATCCGATACAGAATTTCTTGCACCTTCTCTTATACTAAGTTCTAAAACTTCTTTGTGAAGATTCCATGTTAATCCATTTGTAGTAATCAAAGCAGATGGAGACGGAATAAGAGATATAATTTCTCCAATTTTTCCTGATGAAAAAGTAAAACTTTGATCGAATGGAATACCAATTCGATTATGCAGATCTGCTATAATTATGCTTGAAAAACGAGAAAAAAGTTTCCACAAAACACTTACATTATTTAACGTATGTTCTAAATCTCCTCCTTGAAACCCTACAATTAAGATACTGTTAAAGTTATTGTTAAGCGCATATATCAAGGATTTTTCAAAATCATTTATCTCTTGATTGACTTCTTTAATTATCCTTGTATTACAGGAATCTGGTAATAAAGAAGGAGTAAAAGAATCTAAATCTCCAATTATTACAGAAGGGATAATACCTTGTAATAATAGAGTATTAGCAGCACCATCAGCGGCAATAATTGGACAATCCGGAAAAAATGTATAAAAATCTGCTTTAGGTAAAGAACCGTTTAAACATATAATAGCAGAAGGCAAAGATTCAGAAAAATGTACATGTATCATATTAAAAAAAATATATGTGGTGTCTCATTAGATTCTATCAAGCTTCTAAGGGCATTAATTGAAAAGATTATGTTAAATTTGCTGAATTATTAAACACAGTATTATATACTTTGAGATAGACAGGAAATATATGTCATTAATACCAAATAAAATATCTTTCTCGGATATTCCATATACCAGACCAGATATGGAGAGTTTAAAGTTAAAATATTCAGAATTACAAAAAGATTTCAATCAAGCTCAATCTGCTGAACAACAATTAGATATTCTAGATTCATGGAATGAATTAAGAATGCAATTAACAACCTTAGCTAGTTATGCAAATGTTCGTTTAACACAAAATGTTAAAGATGAATGGGCAATAACAGAAAAAGAATTTTTAGATCAACATTCACCAACTATTAGTGAATGGAATACTGAATTTACAAAAGCGATTGTTGATTCAAAATATCGAAATGAAATTGAAAAAGTATGGGGATCATTATTTCTTGAAAAAATCGAATTGGGTTTACAAACATTTAAACCTGAAATCAAAGAAGACATGATAGAAGAGTCTGAACAAACCAAAAAATATTCAGAAATATTGGCTTCAGCTCAAATAGAATTTGATGGTGAAATACATAATATTTCTTCATTATCTCCCCTGATATTATCTCCTGATAGAGAAACAAGAAAAAGAGCTCAACAAAAATTATATAGTTTTATTGGTGAAAAAGCAGAATCACTTGATACTATTTATGATTCATTAGTTCACATAAGAACAAATACTGCAAAAAAATTGGGTTTTACCAATTACACAGAACTAGCATATAAAGAGCTTGGAAGAACAGAGTATACAAGGGATGAAGTAGCTGTATTTAGAAAACAAATACTTGATGTGATAGTACCATTGGTGCATAGGTTTAAGAAAGAACAAGCAGAAAGATTAGGACTTTCAGAATTATTTTTTCATGATGAAAATTTATTATTTGCAGATGGAAATCCAAAAGCACAAGGCGATCCAGATTGGATTATAGAAAGAGCATCAGAAATGTACAAAGAATTATCACCAGAAACCGATAGTTTTTTTACAATGATGCGAGAACAAGGTTTGATGGATTTGGTAAATAGACCAAATAAATCACCCGGAGGATATTGCACAAGTTTTGCTGCTTATGGTATACCATTTATATTTTCAAACTTTAATGGGACCACTCACGATATAGAAGTATTAACTCACGAGGCAGGACATGCCTTACAGAGTTTTATGAGTAGAATTCATAAACCAATAGAATATCGTTGGCCTTCCTATGAAGCTTGTGAAATACATTCTATGAGTATGGAATATATTACATGGCCTTGGATGGAAAATTTCTTTGGTCCAGACACAGATAAATTCAAATATTATCATATCGTAAAATCTTTGATATTTCTTCCATATGCATGTGCTGTGGATGAGTTTCAACATTGGATTTATGATAATCCAGAAGCTACCGCACAACAAAGATTAGAACATTGGAAATCTATGGAGCAGAAATATTTACCATGGAGAAAATACGATGATAATCCAGTAGCAAGCCAAGGAAGAGTTTGGCAATTGCAAGCTCATATTTATAAAACACCGTTTTATTATATAGACTATGCTTTGGCGCAAATTTGTGCTTTGCAATTCTGGGTAAAATCAAGAGAAAACCAAAAAGAAGCAATGAAAGATTATTTACATATCTGTGAAATAGGAGGAAGCAAAACCTTTTTAGAGATCGTAAAAGAAGGAAATTTACAATCCCCTTTCAAAGAAGGAACCGTAGCAGATATTGTAAAAGTAGCAGATACTTGGATAAAAGAAAGAACACCAATGTTTATAAAACATTAACTATAAACAATTAAAGAGAAAAATATGAATGTAGAATTTGAACAAATCAGTTTTGAAAATAAAAGAAAATCTTCAGAAGAATTGTCTGTAATAGCAAGAGAAATAAGAAGAGATATCATAAAAATGTTGGTAACCGCTGGTTCTGGACATAGCGGTGGCCCTTTAGGTTCATCCGATATTTTTACTACTCTGTATTTTAATGGAAATATGAATTTTGATAAACAGAATCCATTATATGAACACAGAGATCGTTTTGTTCTAAGTGCTGGACATATGTGTCCTGTTTTATATGCTACCTTAGCAAATGCAGGTATGTTTCCCAAAGCTGAGCTAGCAACCCTAAGGAAATATAATACACGTTTACAAGGACATCCAGGTAGAGATATGGGTTTACCAGGAATTGAAACATCATCTGGATCTTTAGGACAAGGTATTTCTATAGCCGTAGGTATGGCTATGAGTGACAAGTTATTAGATAATACAGAAAAAAAAGTGTATTGTTTAACAGGTGATGGCGAATTACAGGAAGGGTCTGTTTGGGAAGCCGCAATGAGCGCTTATCATTTTAAGCTAGATAATTTTTGCTGGATTATAGATAATAATGATTGTCAAATAGATGGTAGACTTAAAGATGTAATGGATGTATATCCAATAGATGAAAAGTGTCGAGCTTTTGGTTTTGATACTGTTGTTTGTGATGGACATAATTTTGAAGAATTACAAGCAGCCTTTGATGTCTTTTTGAATAATCAAAAAAACAAAACAGGACGTCCAACAGCAATTATTGCAAAAACCTTTATGGGCCACGGCGTTTCCTTTATGGAAGACAGTTATAAATGGCACGGTATGCCACCAAATGAAACACAAGCTATTCAAGCATTAGAAGAACTCTAAAATGAAAAACCTTTGTTTTATTCCCATACTTGTTTTGATAGTAATGTTAACTTCTTGTGTCACAAAAGATTCACCACAAGAAGTAAAACAAACTGGTAATTCTTTACCATTATCTTTTGGTAAACCCGAAGAAAACCAACAAAAACCAGCAATACAAGTTGATAAAAAATTATTACAAGGTATACCAGCTAAAGAGTTAAAAGCTTGTTTACCATTAAGTGTTCATGGCGTTTCAATGTTATCTCCATCTAGCGGAAGATCTTTGGTAGAAGGAGTTACTATTACAAAAACATCTGCAGAATATGTGTTTCCCAAAGGAAATATGAAGATTACATATATGGATTATGCAGGACAAGCATCTTCTATTGCAGATAGATATATCATGCCTACAAATAGCGAAATAGGTATGGATATTCAAAAAATCATTTTACCCCATGGATCTGGCTATAGCAGATATAGCCCAAATGAAGAAATGTTGAATATTTATTGTTTATTAGAAAACCGTGTTGCTGTAGAAATAGAAGCAAATGGAACAGAAGAATGGTTTACAAATCAATCAAGTATTATAGAACTAATACAATCAGATTGTATCGTTAATAAACTAAAAAAAACATACTAAAGAAAATTATACTTATATCTTAATTAGAGAAAAACCTACATGGAAGAGTTAAAACAATATGGATCTAAACCAACTCGATTTGGTTTTGGTGATGGTTTGGTAACACTAGGTGAAAGACATAGCAATGTTGTTGTTTTAGGAGGCGATATTACAGGCTCTGTAATGACATCTTTATTCAAAGAAAAATTTCCAGAACGTTTTTTCTCTATTGGTATAGCTGAACAAAATGCAACTACAATAGCAGTTGGATTAGCTTTATCTGGGAAAATCCCCTTTTTTGCTAGTTATGGTGCCTTTTGCGCATTAAGAAATGCAGATCAATTAAGAATATCTGTGTGTTATAATGAAGCAAATGTAAAAATTGGTGGTGGACATTCTGGAATTAGTGTTGGGCCAGATGGCGCTACCCATCAAGTATTAGAAGAAGTTGCATTTTTACGTACACTACCACATATGACACTTATCGTGCCTTGTGATTATGAAGAAGCAAAAAAAGCAACCATCGCTATTGGTGAAATGAATGGTCCTGCATATATACGTTTTGGTCGTTCACCTGTACCTTTATTTACAACACCAGAACATCCGTTCGAAATAGGTAAAGCTCAAGTTTTAACACAAGGTAATCATGTAGCCTTAATTGCATGTGGTTCTATGGTGTGGGAAGCAATGCTAGCAGCAGAAAAATTAGCAGAAAAAGGTATTCATGCTAGAGTTATAAATTGTCCTTCAATTAAACCATTTGATTTTGAAACTATTACCGCCGCTGCCCGCGAATGTGGAGCAATTGTAACAGCAGAAGAACATCAAGTTCATGCTGGTTTAGGTGGCGCAGTTGCAGAAGCTGTTGTTAAAAACCACCCAGTTCCAATGGAATTTGTTGGAGTGAAAGATTCTTTTGGTGGTAGTGGTGAACCAGAAGAACTCATGATTAAATTTGGTTTAACATGGCGAGAAATATATGCTTCTGCTTTAATAGCAATACAAAGAAAAGATGGAGGCTCTTTAACTGCCACAAGGGCGATTAAAGAAGTAGCAGAATATAAAGGGTAAAAAATAAAAAAAGAAAAAAGGTGACATAATAGTCACCTTTTTTTGTAGTGTATTAGGTGAGAAAATTCAATGCACATTACTTTTTTAGTTTTTGATAAATTGTGTTTGTAATTATCCTTTAAAAGGGGCAAGAAGTTTATTAATTTCAAGGAATTCACAATGTCACGATCATTGAATAAAGTAATGTTGATTGGCCATGTAGGTAAACAACCAGAATTCAACTTTACATCATCAGGAATGGGGGTTGCTACTTTTAGCTTAGCAACTACAGATTCATGGAAGGATAAAAACGGAACTTTACATGAGCACACAGATTGGCATAATATAGTTGTGTGGAATACCCAATACAGAAATCTAGCTGATATAGTACACAAATTAGTGCACAAAGGTTCTAAGTTATATGTTGAAGGTAAGATTCGCAATAGAAGTTATGATACTAGAGAAGGGATAAAAAAGTATATAACAGAAATTGTTGCAGATAATATTATGTTATTAGATCCTAAACCGCAGCAATCGCAATCAGATGAGCTTCCCGCACCTGAACCAATTGATTTTAAAGGAGAGTTTTCTTCGAATATGTCGGAAAACGATATTCCATTTTAATCGCTGCAATAAAAAAGCCATTCATATTGAATGGCTTTTCTTTTATTTAATCTGTGATATTATTGTTTGTTTATCTATAAAACCCATATGAGACCAAGCCATACTTTTTTGTTTATACAGTTGTAGATATGGCAAACCATCAATTCCTAATTCTCTACATAAATCAGGGTTTTCATCTGCATTTATACGGATAATTTTGAGTGTGGATGAATTCTCTAAAGCAATTTCTTCTAAAATTGGTTGTAATTGTTTGCAAGGTTTACACCAATCAGCATAAAAATCTATTAAAACCATAGAATGTGCTTGAAGCAAAGAATAAAACTGTTCTTTTGAATATCCCTTTTTTGTGAAGTTTGTTGCATAGAAATAGGAAGATTCGCCGCTCTCCAAGCCATCATACCACCATCTAATTCCTTAACATCAGAATATCCTGCAGATCGAAGAAAGGAAGCAGCAGCAGAACTTCTTCCACCACTTAAACAATACACCATAATTGTCTTCTTTTTATCGAGAGAGGCTGTCTTTTGTTCAAAATCACCATTATTCCAATCTATATTTATAGCATCTTGGATATGTCCGCCAGAATATTCAGCAGGCGTTCTTACATCAAGAATTATCTTATCCTGAATACTAGTTAGTGAATTAGAAAATTCCTGAGATGATAATAAATTTTTGGCATCCTGTGTTTGTGTTTTAGAGCAACCAAACACCATTAAAACACCAGATATAAACAATGCACTTAAAACATTTTTCATGATTATAAACGATAAATTTCTAAAAAAAGATTGATAAACAATGTAATATTCTATTGTTTTACATTATACCAACTGCCACCATTATGGACATTTGTATATCCTTGAGACTTCAGAAAAGATTTAGCAGAAGCACTTCTTGCACCAGAAGCACAACATGTGATAATTGGTTTTTCCTTATCTGGTAGCTTTTTTAGATTATTTCTCAGTGAATCCAAAGGAATATTGACAGAACCTTTACTGTGTCCACCTGCATATTCACCTGGAGATCTAACATCTACAATAATAGCGCCTTGCTGCAATAGAGATGAAATATCGACTTTTGGTCCAAAACCAAGAAGCTCTTTTAATACATTAAACATCGTTATCTCAATTTTGTGAACAATAAAAATTAACTTCCATCCATCCACCAGCATTTACACAATCTATTCCTTGATTTTGTAATATATGTTGCGCCATACCGCTGCGTCCGCCAGAAGCACAACAAAGAATCAAAGGAGTTTGTAAAGAATGTAATTCTTCTAATCTAGACTCTAATTCTTGTAATGGTATATTTATCGATCCGGCTACATGACCACCCATAAATTCACCAGGTGTTCTAACATCGACAATAGTACCTTTTTTTTCTGCGATTAATGTTTTGATATCCATTAAGAATCCTTTTTATATGAAGTAGAATGAAAACTTGAGAAAAAAAGTCCACCCATTATAGCACCATATATACTGCTATGTAATGGTTTTGAGGTTATCATACAACCATGTGTACAACCCCAATTAATATAGTAAAGATATCCAGCAAAAGCGCCTACAACTATACCTATACTTGTTATGATTATATTTTTCATAATGCTATCCTTTTTTTCCGACAAATCGTAATACTTGTGCAATTCCTTGATGCAAAGGCCCTTCATTCAAAACAGTTTCTTCTTCAGAAATCATTATCGTAGAAAGTTCTTTAAAATCAGATTGTATCATCTGTTTGGTATAGAGCATAGATATATCTTTTGGTCCACCAGAAGTATAAGGAATTTGTAAAGGATTGAATGCTTCCAAAACAAGTGTTCCACCAGGTTTTAGCCATGTAACCATTTTGTGATGAATATTAGATCTAATTGCATCGGGAAAATGTGCAAATATTAAAACAATTGCATCAAAAGAATCTTTAGGAAAATCTATTGTTTCTGCATTTCCTAATACATAGTGAATATCTACCTTTTTTTCCAGAGCTAGTTTTTCAGCTTTTACTTTACCTTGAAAACTGCCATCAAAAGCCACGGTATACCAACCTTTGGATGCTGCATACACTGCATTTCTCCCTTCACCTTCGCAAGGAAACAATATATTTCCAATCATTAATGATTCAAGCTGTTCGGCAAAAAAAGCATTTGGATCTTTTCCATATACATATTCATTGCCACCAAACCTTTCATCCCATTGATTGTTCATAAAAAACCTAAGGATTAGAAGATATATTACAAGAGTTGATTCCCAATACTGAATATAATGGGCAAAAATTAATAAATGAAGTTGTGGTTAATGTAAAAGCCACACCTAAAAGAATCATACCCACAATACCATCTACAATATGAGTAGAATACAGATAAACCAATATGGCTGATGCAGTTAATCGAATTATTTTGTCAGTAGAACCAATATTCTTTTTCATAGAATAATACCTCTTTAATAATACAAATATGATACGTTGAAACAGAGATTTTCGTTACAAATGTTACATAACAGTAATATTATTTCTACCTAGTTTTACAGAACCCATTTCTTCTAATTGTTTAAGCAGTCTAGACACAACAACTCTGGCTGTACCTAATTCTGTAGCAATTTGTTCATGTGTTATAGATAAAACATTACTTTTAGTGATTTCAACTTTTTTATAGAGAAAATCAATTAAACGTTGATCCATCTTTTTAAAAGTGACTGCATTTACTACATCTAAAAGTTCTTCAAAACGTTTGTGATACAGAGAAAATATATATTCTAACCATTCTGGATATTCTTTTAGCAACATACCAACAGCATGAATTGGGATAAATAAAATTTCAGAATCTTCTTCTGCGATAGCTTTTACTTTGCTGGTATCTTGGTGAATTCCGCCCAAAAAAGACATAATACAGCTTTCACCTTGTTTGATATAATAAAGCAGTATTTCTCTTCCATCTTCATCTGTACGAAGCACTTTAATACTGCCACTAAGAACTATAGGTATCGAATTTAGATATGCATGTTCTTGAAGGATAATATCTCCTTCTTTTACAGATTTTTTTATTCCTATACCTTTTAAGAGATCTGTAAAGGAATCTGATAGTACAGTTGCGGTGGATTTCATAGAAAGTCTGTAAGAAGATGATAAAACATTGTGGTAAATAAGGAATTGAAATGAAATATATTCTACATTTTTTACCAGATACAATCAAGTAATCAGCATAAAACAGTAATTTTGTCTCATTATAACAATAATTGTATCATATTTATCTAAGAGAAATCATGGGTATTGCCTGTGGAATTGTAGGCCTTCCAAATGTAGGAAAATCAACATTGTTTAATGCTTTAACTTCATCTGTTCAGGCAGAAGCTGCAAATTATCCATTCTGTACTATCGATCCCAATGTAGGTATAGTAAATGTACCTGATGAAAGATTAGCAGTATTAGATGCTTTATATTCTACAGAGAGAACAGTGCCAACAACGATAGAGTTTGTTGATATTGCTGGATTAGTTAAAGGTGCCGCCTCTGGCGAAGGATTAGGTAATCAGTTTTTATCTCATATACGTGAAGTTGATGCAATTGCCCATGTGGTACGTTGTTTTGAAGATGAAAATGTTGTTCATGTATCAAATCAGGTGAATCCACTTTCTGATATTGAAACCATTAATACCGAATTACTATTAAAAGATGTAGAATCGGTAGAAAAAAGAATAGAAACTGTTACTAAAAAAGCTAGAGGACAAGACAAAGAAGCAAAAGATGAATTAGAAATATTGATTGAGCTTAGAGATTTTTTAAATACTGGAAAAACAGCTCATTTGTTTCCTGTTAATGACACCTATAAACCATTGATGAAATCTTTGTTTTTGCTTACCGATAAACCTGTGATGTTTATTGCAAATACAGATGAACAAAGCTTAAAAACAGGTAATACATATATCGACCAAGTAAAAGCTTATGCGGCAGCTCAGGGTTCTATCGTGGTTCCTATTTGTGCTAAAATCGAGGCCGAAATTGCTCAATTAGACAATGAAGACAGAGACTTGTTTTTGCAAGATATGGGAATGGAAGAACCTGGATTATACCGTGTAATCAAAGAAGCATATTCTTTATTAGGTTTAATAACATATTTAACAGCTGGAAAAAAAGAAGTAAGAGCCTGGACTGTTAAAAAAGATTCAACTGCACCACAAGCAGCGGGTGTAATTCATACAGACTTCGAAAAAGGATTTATCCGCGCTGAAGTTATGAAATATGCAGATTTGAAACGATTAGGAAATGAAGCAGCTGTCAAAGAGGCAGGTTTATACAAAGTAGAAGGCAAAGAATATATCGTCCAAGATGGTGATATCATGTATTTTAGATTTAATGTGTGATTGCCACAACAATTTCAGCTTAATATGATACATATAGACCAACAAAGTTTGAACAAAGCATTTCAATTATTTGATTCAGGTGCAATCAACGACATTGAAGTTGGTACTCTTAAAGGTCTATTGGATATTCACAAAAAAATATCTGTTTGATGGTTTATATGATTTCGCAAGTACGATAAGAACAGTAAATATCTCAAAAGGTAATTTTCGATTTGCTACCGCTTTATATCTCGAAGATATTCTATTGAAGATTGAGAAAATGCCGGAGCATACATTTGAGGACATCATTTCTAAATATGTAGAGATGAATATTGCTCATCCTTTCATGGAGGGAAATGGAAGAAGC
>JALRHN010000380.1 GCA_023259575.1 Candidatus Kapaibacterium sp.
AACAACAACTAGATACTCTTTCACCAGAGGATCACAAGCGTTATATGCATAACTACAACTTCCCACCATATTCTGTTGGTGAAACTGGAAGAGTTGGATCTCCAAAGCGACGTGAAATTGGACATGGTGCATTAGCAGAGCGCGCACTTGTTCCAGTTCTACCAACTCGCGAAGAGTTTCCATATGCAATTCGTCAGGTTTCAGAAGCCTTAGGTTCTAATGGATCAACATCTATGGGATCTGTTTGTGCTTCAACAATGTCATTACTAAATGCAGGTGTGCCACTTAAGGCCGCTGTTGCTGGTATTGCAATGGGACTTATCTCTGATGATGTTGATGGTAAAACTGAATATGTAGCACTAACCGATATCTTGGGTGCAGAGGATGCATTCGGAGATATGGACTTTAAAGTTGCTGGTACAAAAGAGTTTGTTACCGCACTTCAACTTGATACAAAACTTGATGGTATTCCAGCATCCGTTCTTTCAGCAGCATTGCTGCAAGCAAAGGAAGCTCGTCTTG
>JALRHN010000381.1:0-277 GCA_023259575.1 Candidatus Kapaibacterium sp.
TTTGCTATGGTGGATCGGTAGAAATTGAACAAGAAGATGGCTCTATTAAACATATTGGTATAACCCGAATTCATATTGAAGAGGATGCTGGTAAGTCTTTACACGATATTGATATTGATACCTTAGTAGATTATAATCGTGCAGGAATGCCATTAATAGAAATTGTAAGCGAACCTGATATGCATTCTGCATCAGAAGCTTATAAATACATGGTTTCTATGAGACAAATTCTAAGATATTTGGGAATATGTGATGGTAATTTAGAAGAAGGTTCTTT
>JALRHN010000381.1:287-519 GCA_023259575.1 Candidatus Kapaibacterium sp.
ATTAAAAACCTTAATAGTTTTCGAAATGTAGAAAAGGCTATAAAGTATGAGATTGTTCGTCATATTGAATTGTTAGAAAATGGTGGAACTGTAAAACAAGTAACCATGCAATGGGATGCTTCTACGCAAAGTACAAAGGAATTACGCTCTAAAGAACAAGCACATGATTATAGGTATTTTCCAGAACCAGATTTAGGATATATACTTGTTACACAAGATATGTTACATGAAT
>JALRHN010000382.1 GCA_023259575.1 Candidatus Kapaibacterium sp.
AAATGTCCAACTTTATGAATGCCTGGACCAGAGGATAGGCGTTGCTCCCAGTATGATTGGGCATCAAAATCTTTCATAATGATCTCAAATAAAAATACCGTCTGACATATAATTCAGACGGTATTTATACGAATAAGTTCAAAATTTATAATGCAGCATTTTTTCTAATAACGCTATGTTTTGCACCATAAACAAAATACAAAATCAAACCAATTGCCATCCAGACAACTAATCTCATCCATGTATCAAAGGGCAAAGCATACATCATATAAAAACAAGTACCAATACCAAGAATTGGAATTAATGGTACTAATGGAGTTTTAAATGCACGTGGTACATCTGGATGAGTTTTTCTCATCACAATAATACCAATGCAAACCAAAATAAATGCAAATAAAGTACCAATTGATGTCATTTCACCAACAACAGTAACCGGCACAAAAGCAGCAAATAAAGTAACAAATATCGCAAAGAAGAGATTTGATTTAAACGGTGTACGGAATTTTGGATGAACATCAG
>JALRHN010000383.1 GCA_023259575.1 Candidatus Kapaibacterium sp.
GGTCCTTTTGTTGCACCATTGGGAGATGCAGATGCTAATTTCAGTCTTTCTTTTTCGGCTTCAATGTATGGTGTTAGTACAGCTACACTTTTCTTCATCACACGAGCACTCTTTACTACCTGTGGTAAAAACATTTTACCTGCACCAAATAAGTCACCTACTTGATTCATCCCGGCCATCAATGGCCCTTCAATGACTTCTAAAGGTGCACTATATTGTAATCTTGCCTCCTCGGTATCTGCATCTATAAAGTCTGTAATACCATTGATCAATGAATGTGCTAAACGTTTTTCAACCGTATCATTTCTCCAAGCTAATTTAATTTTATTGGCTTCTTCAGAAGATTGTCCTCCGTTTTCACCACTTGCTTTTAAATTATCTGCATACTGAATTAGGGCCTCTGTTGCTTGGTTATTATCATTGTTTTTATTTAAGATAACATCTTCACAAAGATTTCTCAATACCACATCAATCTCGTCATATACTGCTAATTGACCTGCGTTTACTATACCCAT
>JALRHN010000384.1 GCA_023259575.1 Candidatus Kapaibacterium sp.
ACAAGTTCTTAGCCAGTTAATTGCTTTAACCCTGATAATTTTATCTGGACCTATTGTTATTGCTGTTTTAGCTTTTAAAAAAGCAAGTGCACTTTAAATTTAAGTTATTAAATAAACATTAGAATTTCTTCTATGTTATTATCTAAACTATCAAATTTATTTTATTTGATAGTTTAGAATTTTTTTTATTATCCTCATTTAAGTAAATATGTACTATAAAAAATTATAAGCGAGTAACGCGATTTGAACGCGCGACATCAACCTTGGCAAGGTTGCGCTCTACCCCTGAGCTATACTCGCAATAGTTAAAATAAATTTTTTAACCATACACACTTTCTATACATTAGAAACTAATAATAAATTGTTTCCAATGTATAGTGTTGATAATAATTTTATAACTTTAGCCTGTTACCCTTTTAAATTGTTGTAAAGCAACTCTACCAATATTATAAATTACCCAAACTGCTGCACCAAGAACTGGTATAAATACAACAAGGATTCGTCCG
>JALRHN010000385.1 GCA_023259575.1 Candidatus Kapaibacterium sp.
TAGAAAAAATAATTATAGCTAGACCATTAGTTGAATGTGGTCAAAGACTAGGGGCTTTTCCTGGTGATCTTAAAGAAAAAACTGAACCATTTATGACAGCTATGCTTGAAGTATTTGGAAAATTTATGACAAAAACAAAAATGCGTAAAATAAAAACAGATGAAGTTTTAGAAATATGTCCTTTAGAAATAATGAGAGGTAGAACATTCCATAGTTCTGCAATTATTTTAGATGAAGCACAAAATGCCACTAGAAGACAATTAAAAATGTTTCTTACACGATTTGGTGAACATTCTAAAGTCATAATATGTGGCGATCATACACAAACTGATTTACCACACTCTGAAGGAAATACAATGGGTTGGTTACTTGACAGACTTGACCACAATGATATAGGTAAGGTATTCTTGACATCTGAAGATGTTCAAAGACATGGTTTAATTAAATACATAATAGAACAGCTTGGTGAATAATGTATCAGAATGTTAATTCTATACTAAGATCT
>JALRHN010000386.1 GCA_023259575.1 Candidatus Kapaibacterium sp.
TCTTAAGCATGCAGGAGACCCTCGCGCAGTTGTAGGAGGCCAAATCAAGTTTACTATCAGCAGATTCCCATTAAGTTTTAGACCATTTTTCTATGGTCAGAATTCGAATTTTTCTGAAAATCTTCAAATGACATCTTTATGCTATGAAACATTATGCTCATTAAATATGGAACAAGAGCCTTCTGCTTTATTAGCAACTCATTGGAAAATATCACCTGATAATTTAGTATTTACATTTAGAATAGACCCTAATGCTAGATTTTCTTCAGGATTAGCAGTTACTTCAGAAGATGTTGTAGCAACATTTAAATTATTAATGGATGAAACTATTCTTTCACCATCAATCCAGCAGATATTTAGCAAATTCGAAACACCAGTTGCTTTATCAAAGTACTTGGTTCAAGTAAAAGCAAAAGAATTTGATTGCAGAGCATTTAAAACATTTTCAAATAGTTTATTCGTATTATCTGCAAAAGAAATATCTGGATTAAGTGGAAAAGAAT
>JALRHN010000387.1 GCA_023259575.1 Candidatus Kapaibacterium sp.
CTTTGATGACCGGTACTTCATACCGTCGCTCAGCAGAGCTTGCTGGAATCGTTGGTCCATACAATGGTTATGCACGCAACGCTTCAGCGCACACACGCGTAATGCGCAAACACCAAAATGCAACTGAATCAGCAAAATCAGTTTCAACTTTGGATAAAGATGTTTGGACCGAGGCAATTAAGCAATGGTCAACTGGTAACTCAATTGGCGAGAAAAATGGCTGGCGCAATGCGCAAGCATCAGTTCTTGCACCTACTGGAACTATCGGTTTGATGATGGATTGCGATACAACAGGTATTGAACCTGACTTCTCATTGGTTAAGTTCAAGAAGCTTGTTGGCGGATCTTCACTACAGATCGTTAACCAGACTGTGCCACTAGCGCTACGCAAGCTTGGCTACAACGAGGAAACAATCGAAGCGATTGTTGAATTTATTGCAGCTAATGGCCACGTCATCGATGCACCTGGCTTAAAGCCAGAGCACTATGACATCTTTGAT
>JALRHN010000388.1 GCA_023259575.1 Candidatus Kapaibacterium sp.
AATTCAAACCCAAGATCTAATAATTTTTTTGCAAATGTTTTAATAAAAGGTTTATCTTTGTCATTTACAGAAATAAAAACGGATCCTTCCTTTGGAAGGAAGTTTCCTGCTGAAATCTGACTTTTTGCATAAGCCATACCAAAATCAAAATCTATACCCATAGACTCTCCTGTAGATTTCATTTCTGGACCAAGAATTGTATCTACTTCAGGAAATTTATTAAATGGAAATACTGCTTCCTTCACAGAAAAAGTTTTGAGTTTTTTATTAGGAATATTTAGATCCTTTAACTTCATGCCAGACATAACTTTTGTCGCAATTTTTGCTACGGAAATATTAGAAGCTTTAGATACGAAGGGTACTGTTCTGCTTGCTCTTGGATTAACTTCTAAAACATAAATTGTTTTTCCTTGTACAGCAAATTGAATGTTAATTAAGCCTACCACTCCAATATTTAATGCTAATTTTTTAGTTTGCTCTTCGATTTGTTGAATAAGATC
>JALRHN010000038.1 GCA_023259575.1 Candidatus Kapaibacterium sp.
AGTAAGGATGCTACAAAAGAAAGTATCTTCTTTACAAAAACAGTTTTCTTTAGTTCAATCTGGTGGAAATTCATCAGACCAATTTTCTATCAATTTGAAAAAAATACCTGAATTAGGAAAAAGATATGTGATAATGTTAAGAGATATTAAGATTATGGAACAAATCAATGCATATCTTCAAACACAAAGAACGCAAGAATATATTCAGGAAGTTAGAGATTTTCCGGAAATACAAATTGTAGAAAAAGCAATTCCAGAAATAAAACATATTTTTCCTAAACGATCTATTATTGCAATCATATTTTTCTTCTTGGGAATTATTATATCGATTTTTTATGGTATTGTAAAAGCTTCCAGACAATCTTCCCTTCTGTCAATAAAAAAATAATAAATCAAATTCTCTTAAATACAGTATCTTAGTTGCACGTTAGAGGTGCTGATATCTTTATGATATCAGAGAATAGGGAAAACCGTTTAAATCGGTTACGGTAGCGCCGCTGTGATATGGTTCATCCATTAAGTCAGAAGACCTGCCTCTAACCCATTCATCAATGTCATGTGGCAACATCTGCGCTTTACGGATGTGATGAAGCATCAGTTTACTCTATTATGTAAGAATTCATTTGAATATTCTTCTATAGTAGTTGTACCTTCTTCTTGCTTCTCCTATCTAATTCAGCAAGTTCCAATGACAATATTCATATATTTAATTGGAAAAATACCGTGAAAATTCTGTTCCTTCTTCTCCTTTGTTTTTGCTCATCATCAACAATTCTTCATTCTCAATATTCTACTATTGGTGTTGGGCATCAACCATTATCTATATTTCAGCAGAATGTAGATACCGTACATATATTTTGTAACGGAATAGATAAAAATTTTGATGGAATATGTCAATTAGATTCTGGAGATATACCAGCAACATGGTGGCAAATTGATGCTTATACCAAAGCATTAAAAGGAATATCAGTGATGGAAAGGGGATATTTTGATTTTCCATTTAGAAATGCAATAACCAAACAACATATGTATTGTTCAAGGGCTAACAAAATCGAACAATATGATCTATCAACCAGACAATTAATTGATTCTTCAATTGTACAATTAGATAATCCATCTAAAAAAATTACAGCCATAACTGCTTTAGAAAACAATGGTAAAGAAATAGCATTAATGTATTCATCCAAAAAGGATTATGTGTCTCCAGGTGAGTTTACATTATTTAGCTTGGCCAATAAGACAGTTCTTTTTTCTACATATATTGGAATAAACCCACAACATATATTAGCCTTTCCAGAATCACAAACATTAATGTGTGCAATTTTATGTGAAGGTACTTTTGGCTCTAATGATTCAAAAATATTTTTTGTTTTAAAGCCCAATAGTAATAATCCGAATATTTCTATTGATTCTATTGATATAGGTGATACTGGAAATTATCTAGCCGAATCTAATGGAATTTTATTAGCAGTGATGAATGGATCTCATGAAATTACTGCAATTAATCTTGAAGATAGAACATTAATTGGAAAATTTCCAGTAGGTACAAGTGGATATAATGGTCCTAGAGAAGCAGTTATAGACCCATCTGGAATTGTATTTGTAAGTACATATAATTCTGATATAAGAAAAGGTTTACTTTCTAGTGGAACATTAGAGGGCATTTTAGACCCAAAGGGAAAACCAGAAGGAATTGCATTAATTAATGGTGCTTTGTGGGTTGCAAATGCATATAAATCAGGCTCTTATGATTATGATTCAACAATTACGATTATGGAGCAACCTGTTGGAATATTGAATAATGACAATAATATTTCTCGTATTTCTATAGATGAATATCAGAATTGTATTCAGTTTTCTCTTGAAACACAACAATCTGAATCATTGTTGACATGTAGAATTATAGATTTGCAGGGGACAACTATTATGGAGAATTCATTTGAAGGCCAATATGTTTCTTCAGACAAAACACTTTTCACTGGTAGAATATTTTTAAAAAATATCATGAGTGGTATATATATTGCTGAATACACTATTGGAAATGCAAGGAAAACAATGCTTTTTATTCATCGTAATTAAACATTGTTTCACATTTATACGCTACTGTTATAGTTATTAAAAGTGCCTTGCTAGTAAATATGGTATTTTTGTACTGAAACTTACAAATGAAGGCTTATGGACTTATATTTTTTACGTCATACAACATTATCTGTTGATAATGGAATGTGTTTTGGACAATCAGAAATCACAGTATCTGCTAGTTTCTTGCAAGAAGCAGCCGATACTATGAAATTAGTTCCAGATAAACATAATGCTGTCTATTTTGCTAGCCCTACACGACGTTGTATTCAATTAGCGGAATTTATTAGTAAAAGACCGGCTATGCAAGATCTCCGATTATCTGATTTACATTTTGGAGATTGGGAGAAGCAATACTGGGCTGATATAGATCCTGATCAGCTAGATATTTGGATGCAAGATATTGTTAGAAATAAAGTACCTGGTGGAGAATCTTATGGTGATTTATTATTAAGAGTGCAAGCATTTATAGAAGATATTATTAAAAAAAATCATAAAACTGTTGTGATATCAACACATGCAAGTGTGATAAGAGCAGTATTATCATATGTATTGGAAATTCCATTTCATAGAGCATTTGATATTCATATTGCATTTGGAAGCATCACAAAAATTAGTGTAGACAAAGATTCATTTATTGTAGAATATATAAATAGGGTATAAATACCTTGTCATATTAAGAAGTGAGATAGATAATGAATTCATATTATGAAGAAAGTTCATCAGAAGAGTTTACTCCCGCACAACCCTTTAATGCTAATGCAGTTATGGATTGGGCAGTAATTCTTGTTACTGCATTACTTCTGTCTCTTGGATTAATATCAATTTATAGCGCTACGTATGATGCAGGAATGAGTGAGTATTTTACCAAACAAGCAATCTTTGGATTTATTGGTATTCTTGTTTTAGTTGGTGTCATGTTATTACCTGAAAAATGGCTTTACAGATTAGCGTATCTATTCTATTTATCAGCAATACTATTGTTGATAGCTGTGGTTGTAATAGGTAAAACTGTCTATGGTTCAAAAAGTTGGCTTTCTTTGGGTCCAATTACATTTCAGCCTTCAGAATTAGGAAAATTCGCAACATTACTTGCAGTTGCTAAGTATATGTCTTCCAAAGGAGCTGATGTTCGAAATATTCGAGATTTATCTATAATATTTTTACTATTTGCTATTCCAATAGCATTAATTATGATGGAGCCAGATTTCGGTAGTGCTTCTGTTTATGCTACAATGATGTTGGGTATATTTTTTTGGGCCGGAGCAGATTTATTTTTTCTCTTTTTGATTACAGGAGCACCTTTTGTTGCTATTGCAGGATTTATCGGTAAAGATTGGTTCTTTGGTATTGCAGGTTTATTAACAGCAATAAGTTTGCTTTTTAAAAGAGGCATATTGATGATTATACTGTCTGCTTCTGTATTTGTTTTTGTGGGATTCTCATCAAATTATGTGTATAGTATTTTAAAACCTCATCAAAAAAGTCGTATACAGACATTTCTCAATCCAGATAATGATCCTCGAGGAAAAGGCTATCATGTTATTCAATCAATAATGGCAGTTGGTAGCGGTGGAGTAACAGGTAAAGGTTTTTTACATGGAACACAAACACAATTACGATATATTCCTAAACAATGGACAGATTTTATTTTCTGTGTGCCTACAGAAGAATTCGGTTTTGTTGGAGGTTTATCTGTAATTGGTTTATTAGGTTTATTGATTTTTCAATGTATCACTATTGCCAGACAAGCAGGTAATGTATTTGGTTCAGTGTTAAGTGCAGGTGTAGGAATACTTTTATTTTATCATACTATGGTAAATATAGGAATGGCTATTGGACTGTTTCCAGTTATGGGAATTCCATTACCCTTTTTAAGTGCGGGTGGCTCTGCATTGGTAATGAATATGGCTTTAGTAGGACTCGTTCTCAATGTGTATAGAAATAGAAGAAGAATAAAGAAAACAGGATATTAATGAAGTAAAGATACTTCACTATAGTTTATATGTAAAATTCTGTTTTTTAATTCTAGAAGCAATGGGGGAGAAACACTTATTTCTTGTATTCCTAAACCAATAAGTAATTCAGTAGCAGCCGAGTGTCCAGCCAGTTCACCACAAATGCCAATATGAATACCATGTTTTTTTGCTGATTCTATTGCCATTTTCATTAAACGAATAACTGCTGGATTAAATGGATCATAAATATCTGAAACATATTCATTTAGTCTATCAGCAGCCATAGTATATTGAGTTAAATCATTGGTTCCAATACTAAAAAACGATACTAAAGGAGCTAGAGAATCTGCAATCAATGCACTTGCCGGGGTTTCTATCATTATTCCTATTGGAAGAGCCATATCATGTGGAATTCCTTCATGTTCAAGTTCTAATCTACATTCTTCAATAAATGCTAAGGATATCTGTAATTCATTGATTGTAGAAATCATTGGTAGCATGAAACGAATATTTTTTTCTTTCGAGGCTATATAAACGGCCCTAATTTGATTCCTAAAGATATCTTTTCTTTGTAATAAAAATCTAATCCCTCTTAACCCCAAGGCAGGATTATCTTCTTCTGCTAATCCTTCTGCATATTTATCAGAACCAACATCAAATGCCCTAATTGTTAATGGATGCGGAAATGAAATATGAGATAATTCTTGATACCATTCTATTTGTTCTTCTTCAGTTGGAAAATGTTGTCTTGCGATAATTAAATATTCAGTTCTTAATAATCCAATGCCCTTAGCCCCATACTTCATAGCCATATGTAAATCTTCTATAGAATCAATGTTTGCCATTAGATGTATTGGATATCCATCTAAAGTTGCACATTCTGTATTGGCCAATAACCCTAGTGATAATTTATTATCATCAGCTTCCTTTTTCTTTTGAATATAGATAGATCTAGTAGATTCTGTTGGATGAACTATAAGTGTTCCAGAAAATCCATCTATAATGATAGCATCTCCATCTTGTACTTTTTCGGAAATATCTCTTAATCCTATTATAGCAGGCATACTTAAGGAACGTGCTAAAATAGATGCATGAGATGCAATGCCACCAATCTCAGTTATAAATCCCAAACAACCAGCTTTATGAAATAACATCAGATCGGTTGGAGTTATTGATGAACCAATTACAATACTACCTTCTGCAACAGCATGAGAAATTGTTCGATTTCTTAATCCATTTAATAGACGTTCAGTGACATGATCAAAATCAATAGATCTTTCTCGTATAATTGGGTCTTTAGCAAGAGTAAAGAATTGTTTTTGAACATCAAATTCATGTATAACTGCATTTTCAGCTGTATACCCTTCTTTTATTCTTGATCGGATGGAATCATGCATAATAGAATCCATCAGTATTAGCAAATATGTTTCAAGGATATGTGAAATCTTAGCTGATTCTTTTTGAGCTATATCTATGATATGCTGTAATTCTTCAGAAGCATTTACTAAAGCTGCAGAAAACCTTTCTAATTCTTCGGGGATTGATTCTTCAGAAATATGAATTGGATATGATGAAGGACCTTCTTTAAATAATACTATAGCCGTTCCAAATTCAATACCTTGAGATGTAGGAATCCCTTTAAATCGTAATTCTTCACGATGTGTATCTTGAATATATTTTGCTTGGTTGGGCATAAGAAGTAGCTTAATTAATTATTGTTTATAATGATGCCAGTTTAATAATATGGGTTTTGCCATACCTTGAATGCTGATAAAATAAGATCCTTCTTGTAAATCAGGTAATAGAATATCCTTTTGTTCATTACTTAATATTGATTCTGATAGAGAAGATATATTTCTACCTTGAATAGTATAAATCTGAATCTTAATATCGCGAGATTCTGCGCTATATACTTTAATTCTGGACTCAATTGCATTACTATAAATCATTGCATGACAATTACTTGATATATTATCTGATTCTGCAGATAAGAAAACGCCAGAGACGGTATCTTTCTCAGCTAAAATATCATGTTGTTCATCTATTACTGCTTTGGTAATTCTAAATGGGAGCTTTACATAGCCTTCAAAAACTCTATCTGTCATGACGATATCTTGAGTTAATTTCTTGCCATTATCACCATAAAAAGAAACAGTAAAAGGTAGATGAAAAACAGTTGGAACATTTTTAGCACTTTGTTTCTGTTGAATGATATATTGAATAATGGTATCCCCATTATTTTCTTTAAATTCTCTTAACGAAGCAAATTGTAAAATGGGATGTCCAGGTTTCATAACCCATTGGTCAAAGAAAATATCATAAGGAATTTTAGGATTAGGAGCATATTTCTTAAATGTAGATTTAATATCTTCTGTTACAGCATTTCCATAAGCAAAATCATTCATATACCTTTTTAAAGTGGAATAATATAAGCTATCACCAAGCATTGTTCTTAACATATGATATACCCAACTAGACTTAGCATATGTTGTAGCATAATTAAATATAATATCGATAGAAATACCATAAATAGGAGGTTGTTGATTCTTATTATTTATATTTAAATAATCTCTTCTTTTGGCAAGCATTCTATTCATATATTCAGTTTTTCCACCCCAAGATTCACCCCATAAGGCTTCTCCCCATGTAGCGCCACCCTCATTTAGCCAAATATCTCCCCAAGTGCCACAAGTAACCAAATCACCAGTCCATTGATGCATTAATTCATGTGCAATTCCATAACCAGATTTACCTGCAAGCCATGTTCTATTGATTGTTGTTTGTGTTTGATGTTCCATTCCACCAAAAGAGAATGGTTGTACAGATGTATGACCATACCGTTTAAAAGGATATGGTACAAGTTTATCAGTAAATGCTTTCATCATGCCAACAGTCATGCCTAATGAATATGTTGCATTATATTCAGATCCATCAGTTTTTGTTCCATCATAATCTTTTTGCCATACATAATTTATAATCTCTATACTGTCTTTTTTATTTTCAGAAATATACCAATCGGAATATACCTTAAAGATAGAAGCATTTGCTACCATTAAATATGTAGGAATTAATGTTGTATCATGAAAATAAAAGTCTCTATACTGAATATTTGAAGATAGTGGTCCTTCTATTAATGATAAAAGATTACCATTTGCAGCTACGGAAATATTTTTTTCTCCATCATTGGGATTATATGGAACTCTAACAGTAATAGAAGATCTAGCTTTATCATTTGGAATATCATTACATGGCATCCAGATTCTAGCATCTTCGGGTTCACTCATTGTATAAACAAGCTTTTCCTCAACGTAATTTGGTCCAGTTCCTACAATCATACCTTTTGGATACACAAATAATCCTTTTTTTCCATTACCTTTATAGGTATACCATATTGTAACAAGATTTGTGTCTTTTGTTTTTAATGTAGTACCAGGAATAAATTTCCATTCACCATTATTTGGCTGAGTATATGAATTATTAGTTAGCATCATTCCATTATGCGAAATCGAGTCGATTGTCATCAAAGACCCATTTAATACAATCTCTTTTGCTAAGCTATCGATAAGTATATAAGCAATAGTATTGTGTCCACTAAATGAATATTCACTTAAAACTGAATCTGGAGTAAGAAATGGTTTTTGCCAATCCATAAATAAATCATAGGAGAGAATATCATAAGGCCTAACTATTTGTGCTTGAGCTCCTAACTTTTGATCTATTTTATAGATGGAATTACTATGCCCACACAGTTCATAGCCCAATTGCTTAGATTCTTCGAAAGCAGGGGATACTATGAATGGAATCCGATACTCTTGAGCTTGAATACTCAGTGAAACACATGAAAGAAAAAGTAAAAGATAATAAATCATATAGATCCAATATGTTAATAGTCTAAAATTTCTGCTTCAATTTCGGCAACGCCATGTGTGATCATATCAAGTTCTTCTGCTGCAAGTTTTGATACATCAAGAATCCGTTGTGGATGAAATGGACCTCGATCATTAATTCTTACAATCACCGACCTATTATTTCTTGTATTTGTTACCGATAAAAATGTTCCAAATGGCAAAGTTCTGTGAGCTGCAGTAAGAACATTCTCATCATAAATTTCGCCATTGGCAGTTTTTCGTCCATTAAACTCTGATCCGTAGAAAGAAGCTTTTCCATAAATCAAGACTTTTTCATTTGAATCAGGTGAGAGATTACTTGGTTCATCATCACATACATAATGAAAAGATGTGCGCCTATTCTCAGTTGTAACAAAAGTGTGATTCCTATTATGTTCTAATTGAGCATATTGTACATAAGAGCATGATTGTAAAGAACTTAATACTATGATAATTGCAATAACAGTATATGTTTTTGTACATATTGCCATTATTCTTCTCCTAAATCCTGTGGCAGAAAATGTGTTGAAATTAGAGAAGTTATTAGGCCGATATCGCTAAAAGGAAGATAATCATTATGAATAATTTGATATTCTTCATGTCCTTTTCCTGCAATCAATATAATTTCTCTATCCATAGATGAGCTTATAGCTTCTGTAATTGCTTGAGCTCTATCCGGAATCTCTTGAACCTTCGAGAGAAGTTCTGGAGATATTCCTTTACGTATTTCATGCAAAATTCGTTCCGAACTTTCATTTCTTGGATTATCATCAGTAAGAATTACTCTATCTGCAAGTGATGCAGCTATAAAACCCATTTTTGGTCTTTTTGTTTCATCTCTTTCTCCGCCGCATCCAAAAACAACGGTCAGTCTGCCTCTACCTGCTTGATTAAGAACCATCCTACATGTACTAAGAGCTTTTTCTAAGGCATCGGGCGTATGAGCATAATCTACTAGTGCCAATGCTCCATTAGGTAAACGCAATCTTTGCATTCTACCGGGCGCTCCATCAGAAGATCTCAATGCATATTTAATTGTTGAATCGTCTATTCCTAGTACTCTTGCAAATGCAGCACATAAAGCAGTATTCTCAACATTAAATCTTCCAAATAATGGACTTACAATCTCTATTTCACCTTGATGATACTCTGGTAAAGTGCCTTTAAATTGTAAATTATAGGAAGCACCTGAAAGATTATGATTTTCATGTTGAATCATAATATCAAAAGCTCTGGACCTACCAACCATATATTTATTTTTAGATTTTGTTTCGCTGAGCATCATATAAGAATATGGTGAATCGCCCATTACCATTGCTATTGATTCTTTTGGTAACATATCAAACAGTTTTTTCTTTGCCTTTGCATAATTATCCATACTACCATGAAAATCTAAATGATCATGAGTAAGATTTGTAAATAATGCACCCGCAAAGGTAATTCCATTCACTCTTTTTAATTCCAAAGCATGTGAACTAACTTCCATTACAACGCTTTTTATTCCTCTTCGAATCATTGCAGCTAATAGTTGACACAATTGTGGAGATTCTGGGGTAGTATGAGTTGATGCTATACGTTCATTACCTATAAAATTACCAGTAGTTCCAATAAGACCTGTTGGTTCACCATAGGCTTCTAAAATAGATTTTAAGAGGAAAGTTGATGTTGTTTTGCCATTTGTACCTGTAATTCCATATATGCTTAATTGCTTCGAAGGATTATCATAAAAGGCATTAGAAACCCTTGATAAAGCATCTCTGGTATCAGGAACGCAAATAAGAGTTATATCTTTAGGTAATTGAAGATCTGATCGATTTGTAATTATTGCTTTTGCACCACGTGAAATAGCATGGTCTATAAATGTATTACCATCAATTGGCGGAACCGTACTACCAGGAATAGCTACAAACAATGAGTATTCATTACAACTTCTGCTATCATAATCTATTGCAGAAATCGGTATTTCTGTATTTCCCTCTACAGAAAAACCATTAAGTGATGCCAATAATGTTGAAAGTAGTTTCATGGTGAATAAATGATATTATAACAACATATATTGATGGTTAATACCATCTAATAAAAATGGAGCCTCAACAGCTTTGAAGCCTAAAGAAGTATAAAATGAATCTAAATATAATTGTGCTGCAATTCGAATATTTAATCCAGGATACTGTTTTTTGGTATATTCTATCCCTTGTAACATCAACTCTTTTCCTAGATATTTGCCTCTTGATTCTTTTGCTACTACAACACGTCCAATTGAAGGCTCATTATATGGAATTCCTGGTGGTAACACTCGTAAATATGCTGAAATATGCCCATTTTCATTTTTTGTAAATATGTGCACAGCTTGCATGTCTAAGCCATCTGCATCCAAAAACACACATTCTTGTTCTACTACAAATACTTGTTCCCTCAATTGTACGATTTTATAGAGATCATCTACAGATATATCTTTAAATTCTTTTATATGCCATATAAGAGGTTTCATGTCATGATGCTCTTTCTATTTTGGTTGAAACTCTGAATGATATTGAGATTCTGCTGTTATATCATCAGAGATATGTCCAATTTTAATCATGTCTAATGCATATTCAGCAATCATTACCTGATTGGGCTGATGCAATGTGTCAAATGCTATATGTCCATTATGTAATAGATGCACTGCACTACCACATACAATGGTATGTTCATCTATCATAGGATGAATATCAATTATTGGAAGTAATGTGGGTGAAGTGATTGGATTCAGCGATTCAAAATCAAATATCTGAATATAACACAAGTCACTATGAGAATATTGAGTAGCTGCTATGTGCTTCCATCCACTTTTATAATAAGTTTTAACTTTTTTTGCAAGAGCAGATAAAGTTGGAACTGAAATCAATGTAGTAGCACTTTCAAAACACCAACCTTTTGCAAAAGACATTCCAATTCTGATTCCAGTATAAGAGCCTGGTCCTTCTGAGACTGCTAAATAACCGATATCCTTACTTTGTAATGAAAAATCTAATAAGGTTCTGCGAACTAATTCAGCAAGCATAAAATCATGCATATGCTTTTTGTAAATAGTGTATTCGCATATCAATGTTTGTGTAGATACTTCATGTAAACAAATACCGCATAATTCGCCAGTTGTTTCTATGGAAAGTACATATATGGGTAATAAACTCATATTACAGTGCAAATTCTTTGGTTAAAGCTATGTCTAAAAATTGCATTGCTCCACCATTCTTATTAACAAGATGTAGTGGCATATGCATAAAGATCATTTGTCTATTTTCCCCCAGAATTCCTAATATAGGTGTGCCTAACCACTTAGGGTTTTCTGGTAACATATATAATGGATTAGCAGTTACTTTTGGATATAAATTGTATACTAAAACAGACCCCTTTTCTTTGATTAATATCGGGTATTCCCAAGAACCGATTTTGATTGGTTTAATCTCTGTACCATTCCTTATTGCTAAAGGATCATCGGACACTTCTTTTTGGCTAATGGAATCTATCGGAGCAAAATCTAAAAGTGCGGTTCTATAATCTAAAGATAAAGGTACCGGAAATTCTGTTATAAAGATCACTTTTCCATTTGTTCTTATATATTCAGGTAATGATTGTTGTGCTAATTCTACACTAGGACTTTTGTCAGAATACCAAATAACAGTCTTAAAGAGTCTTAGTGTTTCTATAAACATTGGAGATATAAATGGAGGTAGGGTTTTGGCCTGACTATTTACTGTTTTACTTGAATATATATCAAGTACATCATATCCTGATGAAAACTTGCCACCAGCGATATTTTGTAAAGCATTTGTATAAAAAGCATCAGCATCTGGGCTACCGCTATCCTTAATCAGTAAAATTGAGCCCATAGGCTTTTTGACATACCAAACTTTTCCTTCAAAAGGATACTGCAAAATTTTGCTTTTTAATTTACCAATATCAGTTGCTCTTAAGTAAATTCTATTATCAGCATTGATTTTTAATCCATCAGATTCTTTGATATTAAATAATTTGCTGTTTAAAGGAATGGTATGCCAAGTAGCAGAAGATGAACTATCATTTAAAGACCACTCTACAGAGGCAATAGTTTCAATTCCATCTAAGTCTGAGACAAAATATTGAAATGTAGCAAAAGTAAAAGTTGTGTCAGGTAAAGCAACTGCAATAGCAGATTTTGCATTGGTATCAATACCCCATGCAATTAAAGGTGCTGTATTCTTTATAGGAACTTTTAATGATGCTGGGCTAAGATCTACAGATGATGATAAAGAGGGAAATGGCTCATTCTCATCATGAATTCCATTATTATTCATATCAGAAAATGCAATTATATCACCCTCTTTGGGGTATAAACTAAGCGAATTATCAATGGAAGAAACCCTAAAAGTATAGTTGGTATCTGAAGTTTCAACTTTTAATGAAAAAATCGAATCATTTTTTTGAGTATAAAACCAGTCTTTACCATTCCATGAAATAATATAGCCAATGATTAATCCATCCGAATCATCACCCTGCCAGCTCAGATAAACCTGACTATTCTGCTGAACATCAATTGAGTCTAAAAAAATATGTGTTTCTGGTAATATATTAGACTGTGGGATCCCTGTTAGGC
This sequence comes from Candidatus Kapaibacterium sp., assembly GCA_023259575.1. Lineage (GTDB taxonomy): Bacteria > Bacteroidota > Ignavibacteria > Kapaibacteriales > UBA961 > UBA961. The sequence goes on from JALRHN010000038.1 coordinate 12,540, forward strand.
CATTGCATGATATCAGTAAAGATAGTACTATTGAAAAGAGGATATCATAACAAAACTTGATACTAATATTGTAATTGTTCTTCATATTATATTTATTGATTATCGTAATGGTGCAGATGCAATCGTTATTCCATGAACACATAATGCACCCTCCAATAACAAAGTATTAGCGCATGCTTCTAAAGTAGCGCCGGTTGTAAACACATCATCTACCAATAAAATAGATGTATTATGAATTCTTTCTTTATTGATGACTTTGAATAAAGTATCAGACATATTATATGATCTTTCGGACACATTTAATAATGTTTGAGAACCTGAATACATAATCCTTTGTAAACAAGTACTCTCTATTCTTTTATGTATAATATCTTGAATTCCTTTTGCTATATACAAAGACTGATTATATGTTCTTTCTCTTATTCGAGCAGCATGTAAAGGTACTGGAATTATCAAATCAATATTAGAATATGTACTATCATTCAAGATCTTCTTACCTAATATTTTCCCAAAATCAAAACCAATTCTAGAACAATAATCATATTTAAGAGCATAGATTAATAGCTCCAGCTTCGAGTCTGGGTTTAATTCAGCGTATGAAGTAATTGAAGATAATGCTGAATCATTCCCTTTCATTTTTGAATATATACTATTTAATAATTGCTCACTACTAGGTGAAACATCTAATGAATAGAAACATTCATTACATAATCGAAAAATTATCTGATTATCACCGCACTGAGAATTACATAGTTGGCAATGAATTGGTGAAATAAAATCCAGATATACATTTTTGCTCGCTTCTAACACATTAAAAAAATTCAACATAGTTCAATACTTGTCCCCCTAAATCTTTGTCAAAAGCTATTGTTCAAATGTAAACTGTAATTGTTTAATAATGTCAGCCGGTAAATCAGGTAATATTCTTCTTGATAATAGCATGCCCGATAATGAAGTAATATCATTAAAAATTCTCTGTTTCATGGCAGTCATTGCTAGATAATGAGATCCACTTGATCCACCTGTTCCAATTCTTGAGCCAATCATTTTTGCAGTCATTACCGAATGTCTATAACGCCATAAAGACATATTCTCATCAAATGCAGAAATCTCATGAATAAGTTCAAAAGGTTTTTGTAATAATGGGAAAGAACGATATAAGTTTATAAACAAGGCTGCCATAGTTGCTTTGTGCGAAAGGAAACGTTCACCTTTTTGAATTAACTCCTGATAGGATGAATTATCAAAAAGAGAATTAAAACTAGATTCTGCTTGATAAATAGATTGAATTCTTTGGTCTTTTTCTTCTGCAGAGATAATATCATGGTTGAGAATATCTTGACGATCCTTCTCAAATGTTTGCATTACGGCAAGTTTATATTCATGCCAAAAAGTATATTTATCAGTTTCAATAAAAGGCGTATTCTCTAACCATTGCTGAAGAGAGTCAAACAAATTAGGTTTTTGTAAAGCTGAAATAACTTTCTGTTTATCTGATTCATTCAAAGCTGAAAGAAAATGTTTATTTAGACGCTTGGATTCAGGTAAACCTAAGCGTATTTCTAAAATCCTAAATTGTAATGATTGAAATCCGCTTGCAGGATGTAATAAATCCCTGAAATCCATAAAATCTAATGCAGTCATGGTTTCTAGTACTTCAAATTGTGATGAAGTCATATGCAAAATCTGATTCATTCGATGAATCCTTTTTACACACATTGAAATCTCATGCTCTGCAATAGGTTTTTTTTGAAGCAAAGTTATAACAGAATCTAACTCGAACATTATTTGTTTAAACCATAATTCAAAAGCTTGATGTGTTATGATAAAAAGCATTTCATCATGAGCTTCTATACCTTTCTTAGAGCTTTCTGTTTGCTGCGCTTCTAGGATTTTATCTAATTGAAGATATGAACTATAGTATACTGATTG
>JALRHN010000039.1 GCA_023259575.1 Candidatus Kapaibacterium sp.
CATCCAATAAGAAGGAATATCAATAGAAAAGGAATACACTTTAGGAATATACGATGTATAAAGAGCATGGAAATGAAATCAAATAATACATTAAACTGAATATCATACATAAAAAGTAGATAATTAGTGAAAAAAAGAGAAATGTTATTACAGCTTAAGCTCACTTTATCGAGTAAACTCGTACTTTTGTTTAATTCTTTCAATAATTTCAGTTAATATTTATGAATGTTCATTCCAGTATTTTAAGTTTAATTGGTAATACTCCTTTGGTTCGCTTGAATTCTGTAGCTAAAGATATTCCTGCACAGATTTATGTAAAATTAGAAAGCAGAAATCCTGGTGGCTCTGTAAAAGATAGAATTGGTATTGCAATGCTAGAAGCCGCCGAAGCTGAAGGAAAAATTAAACCTGGTGGATTAATTGTAGAACCTACAAGTGGGAATACGGGAATTGGACTAGCTTTAGCAGCAATTTTAAAAGGATATTCATGTTTATTTGTGATGTCTGACAAAGCTTCGCAAGAAAGAGTAAGATATTTAAAAGCCATTGGCGCAGATGTTTTAATTGTATCAAGCGCAGCAAAAGCTGATTCTCCTGAATATTATTTTAATACAGCATTAAGATTAGCCCAAGAAATTCCAAATGCAATCATGCTAAATCAATATGATTATCAAGCAAATCCTGCAATTCATGAAGCTACAACTGGACCAGAAATATGGAAAGATACAGATGGTATGGTTACTCATTTTATTGCTGGTATTGGAACTGGTGGTACAATTACAGGTACTTCTAGATATTTAAAAAAACAGAATCCTAATATCAAAATTATTGCTGCAGACCCAACTGGTTCTTGTATCAAAGCCTTTAAAGAAACAGGTGAATTAGTAGAAGCCTTACCTTATTTAATAGAAGGTGTTGGACAAGAACGCATACCTGGAAATTTAGACATACATCTTATCGATGAAATTGTAAATATTAATGATAAAGAAGCATTTACTATTGCAAGACGTTTAGCTAGAGAAGAAGGAATATTTTGTGGTGGATCTAGCGGAATGAATGTTGCCGCAGCACTAAAAATTGGAAAGAATCTTACTGAAAAAGATATCCTTGTAGCAATTATCTGTGATACAGGAGAAAGATATTTAACAAAACATCATTCCGATGAATGGTTAAAAGAAAAACATCTATTAGATGAAGAGAAAATGTCTGTAAAAACAGCATTATCTGTTAAATCAAATCAAAGATTATTAGCACATCTTTTATCAATTTCTCCAGAAGCAACTGTTGAACATGCATTGCATTTAATGCAAGAAAATGAAATTTCTGAATTACCAGTTTTTGACAATGGAAATCCAATTGGAACTGTTCGTGACAATAAACTAATGGCTAAAGTTATTGCAGATCGTTCATTTTTGGTTAAACAGATATCAGAAATCATGGAAAATCCAATGCCAATTATAGATTCACATGCCGATATTCAATCTGCAATTAATGCTTTAAAAGATAATCATGCTGTTTTGGTTTCTGATTTTGGAAAGATAACAGGAATATTAACCAGACATGATATTCTTGAATTTATTTAATATTCTATGATTGATATTGTTTTGTCTATAGCCCTCATTATAAGTACTGTGATAGGTATGGAATGTATTGCTTGGGCTGTTCATAAATACCTTATGCATGGCCCTTTGTGGTTTATTCATAAAACCCATCATCAAGCAAGAAAAGGTTTTTTTGAGTTAAATGATATTTTTGGAATATTCTTCGCAGTTATCGCAATTCTATGCTTTGTTCAAGGAATTATAACTGATAATTCCTTGATGATATCGATAGGTGTGGGAATAACATTATATGGTTTTTTATACTTTTTTGCTCATGACATTATAGTTCATCAAAGAGTAAAATTATTTACGAAATCTTCGAATTCATATATTCTTGCTTTAAAAAAAGCACATAGAATTCATCATAAAACTCTTACCAAAAAGAATGCTGAAGAATTTGGATTTTTATTTGTAAAAAAAGAATATATACAAAGATCTAAATAACTACTTTTTACTTTTGGGTACCTTTTCTTCTGCCTTATTTTTGGTATTATCTGATTCTATGATGCTAATATCTGGTGGAATAGTAAAAACAGAATTATCGATAATTTTATTCTCTTCAAATTTTACAGCATAGGTTTCCATTGGAATACCTGCTGTTAATGCTTCACTTTTTAATAAGATATTATTCCACACAGAGTATTTTCCAAGTAATGGCAAAGTTGGATGCTGTAAAGACCAAACATCACATACATAACCTAGAACTGTATCTTTGTCTTGAGTTTTCTTTAAACCAATCGTTTGAGAAATTGAATCGCTTAAAGCATTAAAATTAATACCACCAGCATCAATATACGAGTCTAAAGACATCTTTTTGGCTGTCCCTTCTTCCATATCAATAGAAATCAATGTACCTTCTACAATGATACTTTTTGTATGTACTTTCAGCTTTAATCCTTCGTCTGCAATTCTATACCCAACAGACTCAGTTACTTCTTTTTTGCCATAATCATCAAATAATACTGTGATTTTTGTGCGCATTCCTTGCATTTCTGAAAAAAGAAGGATTTCTCCAGATTTAATAGTGTATTTATTCTTTACGATATGTGATACAATGTCATTCTTTTGTTTTTTGCTGTTCTTTTGTGAATATGTATTATGAAATACAAGAAAAAGAAATGCAAAACATATAATAATATAATTCTTCATAAGTAATTGTTTTTTTATTGATTTACTTTGATGTATTAAAAATTAATTCTGGGCGATACTCAAAATGCATAGTATCATAATGATACCATTTACCACCCCAAATAAATCCATGTTTTTCAAATATCTGCACTAATTGTAAAGGTATAGAATTTTTATACTTTACATGTGCATCTTCATTTGTACAATCACAATCCCATTGCCAATAATGAGAAAACGAAGTATTAATGTCGATTGTCATTCCAAAACTATGCATACTAATTCTTTTGGTACCAGCAATATTTCTCCAATTGAATGTACCACCTATATTTTTAATATACTTTGCAAATTCTGGATGTTTATCTATATCCGCCGATAGCTGTTTCACTTTTTCTGCTATTCCATTTACATTAGTAATTCTTATTGTTTGTCCTGCAATTTTTGGACACCACATGATACTTTTTAAATTTTTTTTAACGCTTTCTTTAGAAGAACCATATATTTTTTTAAAAAATTCTTCATTCCTTATTCTACCTGGATCGAAGTTTTTTAATAATGGTTTAAAAGAACTATCAGTACTATAAGCATAGGTAAATTGATCTTCTAAATCTGGATTTTCCAATAATTCTTTAAAAGATTTCTTTTTTCCATCATCGTAAACTAAACTAGAGCCATCTTTAAATATAATTTTATTGTTTTCATATGTTTTAATCTGCGGATAATTATCTATTAATGCTTTAGCACATTTAGGAATTTCTTCAGATGTACATATCGAAGTAAAACTTAATAAGCAGAAAAGTAATGTTTTCATGGATTTTATGGATTATCTCATATGAAGGCGACTCATTATATAGCGCCAATAAAAAGCTTTATCTTCAATCATTTGGGCCATAGATTTTCCAGAACCATGTCCACTATCATAATCTACATATAGCATAATAGGACTTTTCTGTTCAGGTTTTTGCTGAGCTAAAGCAACAAATTTCTTTCCATGTAAGGGGTCCACTCTCGAGTCATTTTCTCCAACAGTAACCAGCATTTCTGGTAATGGAACGCCATGCTTCATGGAATGATATGGAGAATAGCTTAACAGATTGCCAAAATCTTCTTGTTTGTCGGGATCTCCATATTCAGGTATCCAGAATCTAGCTATTTGAAATTTATGATAACGGATCATATCTAATAATGGAACTTGGCAAATAATTGCTCTGTATAAATCCGGCCTTTGTGTAGCTATAGCCCCCATAAGAAGTCCCCCATTAGAACCACCACGCGCAACAATTTTGGAAGGATTAGTATATTTTTTCTTTATAAGCCATTCTGTGGCAGCAATAAAATCATCGAATGTATGTTGTTTCTTTTGTAGCATTCCATCTTGATGCCAGCTTTCTCCATACTCATTTCCACCACGTAAACCAGTACTTACCCAAATGCCACCTCTTTTTAAAAAAGATGCATTATAACCAACAAATGAGGGTGATATTCCGATATTAAAACCACCATAGCCAGTAATGAGTACTGGATTATTCCCATCTAATTGTAAGTCTTTTTTATGGACAATAAACATAGGAATACGTTTATTATCTTTAGACTCATAAAAATGTATATCTGCTGTAATATCAGATAGATCCACTGGAACAGATTCTTGATAATAAAATGTCCAATTCAGAGAATTTCCATCTACTTTATACATTTTAGCTGGAGCAGTAAAAGTTGAAATTGTTATATACAATAGATTTTTATCTCTGTCATAACTCATTCCAGATACATTGCCAAATTCGGGTAATTCAAGTTCTTTATGATAATTTCCTTGTAAATCATAGACTTTCAGTCTTGTCATTATATCTTTTTTATCTTGAACAATTATCCATGAATTTGTAATCTCAAATCCATCTATTACCGTTTCTCCTTCAGGGATCAATGTAGTTGCTGTTGCATATTCCGGACTATTAACATTGGATTTCATCACCTTAAAATTGGGTGCATGATCATTTGTCATCCAATAAATATCATTATTCCTAAATTCTGGATACGCTTTAAATTCTTTACTAGAATAAATTGTTTTAGGATTTTCCGTACTCTGTATAGTTCGAAACTTAATTGTATTTGTATAAAAATCACCTTCACCCCATACTTGAAAATCTTCATATTCAGTTTCATAAATCCAAGCAGAGATTTTTGCATCTGAAGGTTCAGCAAGTTTTTGAGCAGATTTAGGGTCTTGTCCTAAAGTATGAAGATATACTGCTAATGGACTTTGTGTATCTATTAATTCTTTTGTTCTAGGGATAATAAAAGCTTTTGATTCATCTTTTGCCCAAGAAAAAGAGCCAATACCATATAATGTTTCCCCTATTTGTTTTCCAGTTTTTGTATCTATAATTCTAATATCTGTTATTTCTGCGCCTTTGCTTTGAGTACCAATAGCAGCTTTAGAAGCATCTTTATTATAAGTTATAGATGTAATAGAAGTTTTACCAGATGGATCTAATAATACAGGATCAAAAATCTTGATCTCTTTACCATTTACAATTGTATATAATGAAAACTGTAATTCTCCTTTTTTCTTTTTAGAGATAAATTCTCTGTCTTTTTTTAATCTTGGCGGCGAAGACATTTCCCTATCAAATAATGATTTTATTTCTTCATTTAGTCCAGGAATATCGGGTGCAGTTTTTGAAATATAATCTACAGTTGCATCATGCTGCTTACGAGTCCAATCAATTACATCTGGATGATTTTTATCTTCTAGCCATCTAAAATGGTCTGTTAATTCAATTCCATGAATTTGTTCTTTAACAGTATTTTTTGCTGTTGGTATAACAGTGAATTCTTGAGCATGTACATTCATAATAAAAAAGATATGTTCTAAAAGAAACCAGATTAAAAAAGTTATTGTTTTCATTGATTTGTTCCATAATGAATATGTAAAAATACTGATTTCCTTATTGTTTACAGGTACTTTGCATAGAGAATAAGGTAAATTCAGGTTCTATAATTATGTATTTTTGCATATACTTTGAATATAATCAGCATAAAACATGACAAGTTTCGAACAACTCACACAATTATTACAAAAAAGAATATTGATCATCGATGGGGCAATGGGAACGATGATACAACAACATTCTTTAGAAGAATCAGATTTTAGAGGTGAACATTCACCAAATCTTGAATATCATTCATTACTATGTAATCATCATCATGATATAAGAGGAAACAATGATGTCTTGGTTTTATCTCAGCCAGATATTATTCTAGATATTCATAGAGAATATTTAGCAGCTGGTGCTGATATTATAGAAACGAATACATTTAGTTCTACATCTATAGCACAAGCTGATTATGGATTAGAATCTTTAGCCTATTCTTTAAATAAACAAGCTGCAATACTTGCAAAAAAAGCGTGTTCGGAATATTCTACTCCTGAAAAACCCAGATTTGCTGCTGGTGCAATTGGGCCTATGAATAAATCATTATCATTATCTCCAGATGTTAATAATCCTGGTTATAGAGCCACCACATGGAATGAAGTTGTGGATTCCTATATTGAACAATTACATGGATTATTAGATGGTGAAATTGATATCATTTTAATCGAAACTATTTTTGATACTCTTAATTGTAAAGCAGCTATTTATGCTGTTAATACAGTGTTTGAAGAAAGGGGAATTTCATTACCAGTTATGTTATCAGGAACTATCGTTGATATGAGCGGAAGAACATTATCTGGGCAGACAACAGAAGCTTTTTGGAATTCCGTAAAACATTGTCCCAATTTATTATCCATTGGCTTAAACTGTGCTTTGGGTGCACAACAGATGCGTCCTTTTTTAGAGGAATTATCACGTATTGCTACATGCTTTGTAAGTGTTTATCCTAATGCTGGTTTACCCAATGAAATGGGCGGATATGATGAAAGCCCAGAATCTATGGCATCGGTTCTTAAAGAATTTGGAGAGGCTGGATTTTTTAATCTAGTTGGCGGATGCTGTGGAACAACCCCAAAACATATTAAGGCAATTGCAGATTCAGTTCATGCAATCATTCCTCGGCAAATTCCAGAAAGAACTTCCCTATTACGCTTATCGGGCATGGAACCTTTTGAATATAGACCAGATACCAATTTTGTAAATATAGGAGAAAGAACAAATGTAACTGGGTCGGCCAAATTTGCAAAACTGATTAAAGAAAATAAATATGAAGAAGCTTTAAGTGTTGCCAGACAGCAAGTTGAAGCTGGTGCGCAAATCATCGATATTAATATGGATGAAGGAATGTTGGATTCAGAAAATGCAATGAGAGTATTCCTGAATTTGATAGCGAGTGAACCAGATATCGCCAAAGTTCCAATTATGATAGACTCATCAAAATGGTCTGTTATAGAGGCAGGCTTACAATGCGTTCAAGGAAAATCAATTGTTAATTCTATTTCCATGAAAGAAGGCGAGGAACAGTTTCTTTTTCTAGCAAAACAAATAAAAAAATATGGAGCTGCTGTTATTGTAATGGCTTTTGATGAACAAGGCCAAGCAGATACTTATCAAAGAAAAATTGAGATTTGTTCCAGAGCATATACTTTATTGACAGAGCATGTTCAATTTCCTGCAGAAGATATCATCTTTGACCCTAATATCTTTGCTATAGCAACTGGAATAAGTGAACATAACAATTATGCTGTTGATTTTATTCGAGCAACTGAGTATATAAAACACAATCTACCAGGAGCTAAAGTTTCTGGAGGTATTTCTAATTTATCATTCAGTTTTAGAGGGAATGAACCTGTTAGACGTGCCATGCATACTGCATTTCTATATCATGCAATTAAAGCTGGAATGGATATGGGAATCGTAAATGCAGGGCAAATTGATATTTACGATGAAATCCCCAAAGATTTACTATTGCTTGTTGAAGATGTTATTTTAAATAGAAATGAACAGGCAACCGAGCGATTAATAGACTATGCAGAACAATTAAAATTAACTGGTATTTCTAAAGATAATCAATCAATACAATCGGATTTGTGGAGATCTTTACCAATTGAGGAACGTCTAAAACATGCATTAGTTAAAGGTATCGATGCATTCATAGATCAAGATTCGGAAGAAGCCAGAATAGCATTATCATCACCATTAGCAGTAATCGAAGGTCCATTAATGGATGGTATGAACCTTGTAGGTGAATTATTTGGTGCAGGTAAAATGTTTTTACCTCAAGTAGTTAAATCAGCAAGGGTTATGAAAAAATCTGTAGCATATTTAACCCCATTTATGGAAGCTGAAAAGGCAGCAAGTGGCTCTATTTCTAAACCAAACGGAACAATTATCATGGCAACCGTAAAAGGTGATGTTCATGATATTGGGAAAAATATTGTAGGTGTGGTATTAGGTTGTAATAATTATGAAGTTATTGATTTAGGCGTAATGGTACCTGCTGATAAGATTTTAGATGCAGCTATTGAATATAAAGCTGATATAATTGGATTATCAGGCTTGATAACACCATCATTAGATGAAATGGTGCATGTAGCAAAAGAAATGGAAAGACGTAATATTCGAATTCCTTTATTGATAGGTGGAGCAACAACATCTAGAGTACATACAGCAGTAAAAATATCTCCTCAATCTAGTGGAACAATTGTTCATGTTTTAGATGCATCAAGGGCAGTTCCTGTAGCAGGGAATCTTATTTCACAAGAACATAATCCATCATTTATAAAAGAAATTCAAATGGAATATGAACAAGTTAGAAAAGATTATGAATTTCGAACACAGGCAAAAAATACAATATCATTAGAAAAAGCAAGAGATAATAAATTACAATTATGGTAGATAACTTTATAAAAATTATAGACTTATCTTTATATCATAACAATTAATAATTTGTCATTTGACACGTTGCCTGACATCAATTCCCTATTTTTGTACTTGCGCTCCATTGCTTTGTGAAAAACTCAGAAATCGTTAAAGGCATATGCCTGCAGTTTTCACTCCTCATGATATCCGCCTAGCTATTGCAGCGCCCACGATTTTTATCCATCGTCCACAAAGGAACGAATGAATTTTTCTGAAATAGCTTTGAGCCCTGAAATACAGAAGGCCATCGAAGCTGAAGGATATACACAGCCTACACCAATACAGGCTAAAGCTATACCCGAAGTATTAAACGGTCGAGATCTGATTGGATGTGCACAGACAGGAACCGGAAAAACAGCAGCATTTGCACTCCCAATTTTAGAATTGCTTTTATTAGACCAACCTGTTCATAAAGTTCATCATAAAGGTGATAGACAGAAACGCTCTAATACCCCAATAAGGGCTTTGATATTATCTCCAACTCGAGAATTAGCTCAGCAAATTGGCGATAGTTTTGATTCTTATGGTAGATATACTGGCCTTAAAAACACCGTAATTTATGGTGGTGTTTCTCAGGGCAAACAAATGCAAGCATTACGTTATGGTGTAGATATTTTAGTAGCCACTCCTGGACGTCTTCTTGACTTAATGAATCAACGAATTGTATCTCTAAATGAAGTAGAAATTGTAGTTCTTGATGAAGCAGATCATATGCTTGATATGGGATTTATAATCGATATTAAAAAGATTATTTCTACTTTACCCGAAAAAAGACAGTCCTTACTCTTTAGTGCAACAATGCCATCTGAAATAGCAAAACTTGCTCAACAGATGCTTAAAGATCCTGTAAAAGTTCAAGTGGCTGCAATTTCTTCAGCCGCTGAACCAGTTGAACAACAAGTATATTTTATTGATAGAAAATATAAAACTTCATTATTATTAAGAATGCTTGATACTTTACCAATGACTTCTGTTTTAGTATTTTCTAGAACAAAGCATGGTGCAGATAGATTAACAAAAGAATTAAATAAATCTGGCGTTCCAGCTGAAGCAATTCATGGAGATAAAGCCCAAACTGCGCGTCAAAGAGCTTTAAATAGGTTCAAAGAAAGACGCTCACGAGTATTGGTAGCTACAGATATTGCAGCACGTGGAATCGATGTTGAAGAATTACCATATGTTGTAAATTATGATATGCCAGATGCAGCCGAAACATATGTCCATAGAATTGGCCGTACAGGACGTGCTGGATTAAAAGGGACAGCAATTTCTTTCTGTGCAAATGATGAGCGCGATACATTAAGACATATCAAAAGGATTGTTGGTAATAATGCTATTACCGTAAAAACTCCAGATTCTTTACCTGCTTGGACACCAAGAGATCCCTCTGATTATCCAGAGCCTAAAGTTATTAAGGCAGGTAAACATGAGTTTATTCCTGCTTTTCAAGCTCCTATTAAACCTTTAAGCAAAGCTGGTTCTGCTGTGCAATCTATCCTTAAAGATACATCGCACAGTAAAAAGTCAAAAGCCGTACATGAAGATTCATATGATATCGAGCAATTAATGAATAAGAAAGAAAAAAAATCACTTTCTATTTCTGAATCAATTGCTCTAAAATTAAAAGCCGAAGGTGTAGATTATAATATTATTATTCGGGCAACCGGAATCAGCAAAGATGTGCTCATTAAATTATAAGCTTTCTTGCATGCTTTTTAAATACATTGTCCCCAAACAAATAGATATTTTTTTGGGGACTTTTTTTGCTATACTTTTATCCACTATTAACTAAGCTAATACGTCCAAGCACAGTTATTATTAGTAAAGCCTTAATCACTCTATTTTTTCTATATGTTTAAAACATTCAACATTTTCATTGTACTTTGTGTAACAACGTTTAGTATCGCATTTTCACAAACTGGTAATACTGTCAGAGGGGTAATTATAGACAGTACATCTAAATCTGCAATTCCCGGTGTAAGAGCCCAACTTTTGAAACAATCAGACGAGAGTTTTGTATCAGGTGCGATTAGTGATCGTTCTGGTATCTTTTTACTTAAAAATGTTCCTTCAGGACAATATACTCTTCAACTTCAATCAATTGGTTATGCTAAGTATAGCAAGAACTTAACTATTTCTGGAAATAATGATACTGTCAAAATTGGCACAATTCGATTAGGGACATTGGGTTATTTAACAGATGAAGTTGAGGTAACTGCAATTGCGAATCGAGTAGAGTTAAAAGGTGATACTACAGAATTTAGTGCAAATAGTTTTAAAACAGATAAGAATGCTACAGCTGAAGATTTGGTTAGAAAACTTCCTGGAATGGAGGTTGATGCAAGTGGAACTGTAAAATCTCAAGGAGAGCAGGTTAGAAGAGTTCTTGTAGATGGAAAACCTTTTTTTGGTACTGATCCAAGTGCTGCTCTCAAAAATTTACCAGCAGAAGTTATCGATAAAGTACAAAGTTTTGATGCAATGAGTGATCAAGCTGCATTTACCAAGTTTGACGATGGAGATAGGACTAAAACGCTGAATATTGTTATGCGATCTGATAAGAAGAATGGTCAATTTGGAAAATTATATGCCGGATATGGAAATCAAGATAGATATACGCTTGGTGGCAATGTTAATATGTTTAATGGTGATAGAAGAATTTCTGTTATTGCAATGAGTAATAATATCAATCAACAAAATTTTTCTATTCAAGATATATTAGGTGCAGTTGGTGGTGGGAATAATCCAATGATGCAAAGAATGGGAAGTATGATGCGCGCTTTTGGAGGTAATTCTGGAGGCTCTAGAATGGGTGGAATGATGCGTGGAATGGGCGGTGGAGGTGGAGGTAGTAGCGTTGGAGATTTTCTGGTTGGACAAAGTGACGGAATAACCCAGGCTCATGCGATTGGTATTAATTATTCAGATTCTTGGGCAAAAGGACTTAGTACTTCTGGTAGTTACTTTGTTAATTATAGCGATAATAACTCTAATCAAAACATTAATAGACTTTATTTTTTGGGTGATACAACTACTCAAAATAATGTTCAGAATAATATTAATCAGTCATTAACAGGTAATCATCGCTTTAATTTTAGGATGGATTATACAATTGATTCTATGAATTCTATTACCTTTCAACCACAATTGTCTTTCCAAACAACTGAAAAAAAGTATAGCTCTGCAAATAATACCGTCGATTCTTATAATCTACCAGTAAATAGTTCTAATACGTTTACAAATACAGACAATAATGGATATAATGGTAGTATGGATCTATCATATCGTCATAGATTTATGACTGATGGTCGTACAGTATCAGCTACTGTTAAAATTGGAAGTAGTACAAATAATGGTTCTGGTAAAAACGATGCTATCAATCAATTTTATACAACGTTGCAACAAGCTTTTACCGATACATTAAAACAAGATATGCCAACCGAAGGTAATGGCAAAAATGCCAATACTAATATTGTTTATACCGAACCTATTCATAAAGATGGAATTCTTCAATTTGGATATTCATATGCTATAAATGAAAATACCAATGATAAAAAAATCTATGATTTTGATCCTATCACAGAAACCTATTCAATATTAAATACTCGACTTTCTAATAATTCTATAAGCACATATAGCACTCAAAGACCAGGCATCACCTATAAGTATAATTTTGATCAGTTCACTAATTTATCTATTGGTATTGATTATCAATCTGCCAAATTAACCGTTGACCAATCCTATCCTACTAGTTTTTCTGATACAAAAACATTCAATGATATTTTACCTTCTATCACCTATTCTATGCGAAATGGCTTTACAAGCAATACTCGCTTTAGTTATAGAGCTTCTACAAATCAACCTTCATTAAATCAATTGCAGAATGTGATAGATAATTCCGACCCAGTACGTTTAACAGTTGGAAATCCAAATCTTGTTCAAGAATATACTCATCAAATCAGCGGAAATTATGGCACATTTAATATGATGAGTGGTACTGCTTTCTTTACAATGGTTAATGTTGGGATAACAAATAATAAGATTACAAATTCATCTTTTATCGCTTCTGGTGATACTATTTTGCCTGGAGGAATTCGTTTAGGTAATGGGTCGCAATTAACCTCTCAGATCAATATCGATGGAGCATGGAATGCTAGTACATTTCTTACATATACATTCCCCATCGAGCCAATTTCTGGAGCAAAGCTTAATACTAGTTTTAATATAGGTGGTATTTTTTCTAGAACCCCTACTTTAATAAATGGTGCCAGAAATGAAGCTGATAATATTGCATTCACCCCTTCATTAGCTTTTGCAAGTAATATTAGTGAGAATCTAGACTTCTCCTTATCGTGGAGAACTGCATATACGATAGTTCAGAATTCAATCAGAAGCGAATTAAATAATAATTATTCTATTCATAATCTGTATGCTCGTTTGAATTATGTGTTTTGGGGCGGTTTTGTCCTTAATGGTGATTTTACATATACAATTAATAATGGACTTTCTGGAAATCTAAATACTACTATTCCTTTATTAAGTTTAGGTATTGGTAAACGTTTTTGGAATGATGATGCTGAAATTAAAGTCTCTGTTTATGATGCATTAAATCAAAATCAAAGTATTTCAAGAAATGTTACAGCAAATTATATTGAAGACACAAAAACAAATGTTTTACAAAGATATTTCCTTTTGAATTTCACTTATAATTTACGCGCATTTAATGCAAGCAATGCAAAACCATCTGGTGGTATGCCACCAATGCCTATGCCAGGACATTAATTCTGGAGGGAATTCATGAGCTATAGTCCAACTATTCCTACTACATTTGATATATGCGTTTTTGAAGATATTTCTCTTCAAGAAATCTCAGCATATATTGATTGGTCTCCCTTTTTTCTTTCTTGGGAATTAAAAGGAAAATATCCTGCAATTCTACACGATGAGATATATGGCAAAGAAGCACAGCAATTATTTGATGATGCACAACAATTATTATTACAATTAATTGAATCTAAAAGACTTAAAGCTAATGGAGTATGCAGAATTTTTCCTGTTAATTCCATTAATGATGATGATATAGAGATTTATACAGATGACTCAAGAACATCTGTTTTAACAACACTGCATTTTTTAAGACAACAGAATCAAAAAGCTAGTAATCAGCCTAATCTGTGTCTGGCTGACTTTATTGCTCCTAAACAGTCTAATATCAAAGATTATATGGGTGCTTTTGTTGTATCTGCCGGACATCATTGCGATGAAATTTGCAAAGAATATGAATTAGCAAATGATGATTATTCATCCATTCTTGTTAAGGCAATTGCCGATAGACTTGCCGAAGCAGCTGCCGAATGGCTTCATGATAAAGTGAGAAAAGATATTTGGGGATATGATAAAAAACAGCTTGATAATCAACAATTAATAGAAGAGTTTTATCAAGGTATTAGGCCTGCACCTGGCTATCCTGCATGTCCTGATCATACAGAAAAATCAACATTATTTTCTTTAGTTCGGGCAAGTGAACATACAGGTATTACATTGACAGAAAGTTATGCAATGATGCCCGCAGCTTCTGTTAGTGGTTGGTATTTTGCGCATCCACAAAGTCAATATTTTGGATTAGGTAAAATTCAGCAAGATCAAGTAATCGATTATGCAAGAAGAAAGCAACAATCTTTAGAATATATCACTAAGTGGTTACAACCAGTGAT
>JALRHN010000003.1 GCA_023259575.1 Candidatus Kapaibacterium sp.
AAAGTCTGTTATACCTAATTCAGTAAGTTTTTCAATCATATACTCCATTCTTTCTTTATTGTGCAATATTCCTATTGCAATTGCAAATCTACCAGGTAATTCATGAATGTTTTTTCTGATTTCATGAATAGAAAATACAGCTTCTTGATGATTGATAGATTGTACAGTACATAAAGCAATCAAACCCTTACCAGAGCTTAATAACACTCTTTCACCTATCTTTAGTCTAAGTGCTTTAGCATGTTTTACTTCATCTTGATCTATATTGATATATAAAGAATCTTCACGAAGTTTGGGAGCATATAAGCAATCCATAGTGTCTCAAAAATTAAGCAAAAATTGAATCAAATTCTTTGGAAGTTATTTCTCGCCATGTACCAATATTAATATCTTTAGGCATAAAATTTCCAATAGCTACTCGTATTAATCGTAAAGTTGGATATCCAATTGCAGCTGTCATTCTTCTTACTTGACGATTTTTTCCTTCTATCAAAGTAAGACTTATCCATGAATCAGGAATATATTTTCTGACTCTTATTGGTGGATTTCTGGGTTCTATGTCTGGATTATTGACTATTTCAGCATTCCCTGGTAAAAGCTTTCTACCTTGAATGCTTAAAGTTCCTTTACGTATAGGTAATAAGTCTGAATCTTGAATAGCACCTTCTACTTGCACCCAATATGTTCTTTTATGGGCATTATCAGGATGTAATAAGACATTATTTATATGCTTTTCATCGCTTAATAATAATAATCCTTCAGAATCAGCATCTAATCTTCCAAGTGGATATACTCCTTTTGGAAAATTAAAATCAGATAATGTTCTATATGAGCTGGAATCAGATGTAAACTGAGAGAGAACACCAAATGGTTTGTTAAAAGCTATAATCATAAAATAGAATCTATCTCTTCAGAAAATTGTTCAGAAAGCGAAGGTATTTGGGTGTGTATTCTACAAATAGATGAATAATTGCAATATGTACATGAAGATGTATTTAGTGGCTGTACAGGAAAATATCCTTCTTTCATTCTGAGAATTTCTTGATCTGTTTTTTCCAAAATTGACTGAATCTTTTCTTCTATATCACTATTTTTATTAAATGCAGTCTTGGACTTAAAGTCTTGCAGTGAATAATATGTTGGATTTGCTGCTTTCGGATCTATACTATTGTAATGATGTTCCAAGATATATTGAGCTGCCTTAATATACAGTGGCATCTGCAATTTATTTCCGCTTTCTACATCTTTTTGGCTAATTGATAATTTTCCTGTTTTATAATCTATTATCTTAAAAGCTGAATTATCTAAGGAAATATCAATTCTATCTATTTTACCTTGTAAAAGTATGTGATTTGTAATGGGAATTGGTGGAATAAGATTGCTTCTTTTATATTTATCACCAAAACTTGTTTCGAATAAAGCAGGGAATAATCCATCTTTTTGGGAATCGATTTCACCATCTAGCCATCTACTTAAAGTACCTTTGATACCTTGTGAGATATCACCAAACATAGACCTTTTTTCAAGTTCCATGAAGGGATGGTCATAATACATATATGATAATTCTTCTGCAGCAATGCGATGCAATAAATCTTCATATTCAAGACGCTTAGCTGGAATTAACTGTACTTTAGGTAAAATTGAATCAGTATATTCTTGTTGAATTTGTGTATAAAAACGATAAAAAATTGAATGATATAAATTTCCCCTTTCTAAAGAAGAGAACCAATTCGATTCTGTTTCGGTAGAAGGTAACTTGAGTATTCTGTCTGCAAAATATTTATATCCACAATCTATATATTCATCTAATTCTGTGACTGAATATACTTTGTTATCTGATATGGTTTTAATAGAGCTATCTTGAAGCGGGTTGGCTAATCGTTGAGTAATTCCTTTTGGAGACCAATAATCAGCTGCATAAGACATAATAGATTGTAAATCTGATTGATTATCATCTGCATCACTTTCATTCTGTAATCTATAATTAACATGTTCGGCATGTGAAGTATATGCTTGTAAAAAGTCTGATTTACCTTCAATTTTTTTAGTATCAGAAATTGTGCAAAGAGACTGATTTTCGACTGTGACTTTCAGGATAGCATCTACAAATTGAGAACGAATTAAGTGCTCTCCATTTTTACTATTAGTTGGGTAGCTAAATAAATAAGATCGTGGAAAATCAATAGGGGAATGATGAATCAATGCCAAATAGAATTGCATTCTTTCTCTTCTTATATGCCTTTCTTCTGATTCTTTTAATTCTTTACCCATAAATGTGTCTGCGGTATAATGCAATGGAAAATGTCCATCAACCATACCACACATAATGATGAGCTTAAAATCTAATTCTCGAATTTGTTCTAATGAAGTAATTGTAATTCCTGTCCCATGTTTTTCTTTTACTTGAAATTTTGCCCCGCGAATTGTTGTCTGTAAACGTTTACAATACTCTTGATATGTTAGATAGGTATGTATTTGCGAATGTTCCAGAATGAAAGTTAACTCTTGAACTGTTTCGATAAATGTTTTTAATGCTCTGACATCTCTTTCAATTTCTTCTTTCATTGAAATCGAGATAAATGCATTTGAGAATGCTTCTTGTTGTAAGGGTAATTCTTCAATTGATTGTAGAATGCCAAAATTCTGCAAGGTTGCCTGTATAAATCCAAGAAAATCTGATGTTGAACATGAAGTTTTTGAAGGTGGTAAAAGAGATTGAATCGTTTCTATAGCTGAATAGATTCGTTTTGCCGAAGCCAATAATTCTTCATATTCTTTTACTTTTATCATGTCATTTTGGACACGAAATACATCAACATTATGCGTGTATTTAGCAATGATATGGTGTAATTGATTAAGCCAATATGTTTCTGAATTATAATGAGAAAATTCACTTTTTAATCGTTCTTTTCTGGTAATTAATTCAAAATCTATAGAAAGTCTATACATATCTGCAGCTGAAGTATGAGGTAAACGGATATAAGCGCTACTAAATACTTTTTGTATGTCCTTTTTTTGATATTGATAAATCAAGAGATTTAGAATCGAAAAGATTGCTGTAATCAAAGGAGACTGAGTTAGTTTGGGCCTATCCGTTATATTAACTGGAATCCCGTGCAATGGTAAGATTTCTCGGAAAATGCCAGAATAATCCTCTGGATTTCTTGTAGCAATTACCATTTCATGCAATGGAATATTTTCTTTTTCATGCTTCCATTTAATGAATTTTGCAATTGAATCAACTTCATTATGAATTGTTGTGCTTTCTAGTACTGTAATATGATCTTCACTACCAATGTATGATTTGGTTTGTTTGGTATTAAAAAGCCATTCTCTTAAATGAGAGAATAATGAAGATTGTGGTGTTCTAAATGCGTCTTGGATTGTATTAGAATGAAAACCTGCTTGTTGAAGTAATGCAAATGTTTCATCTAAATTCCCAAACATAGGCTGATTATCAGATGAATACTCTAAATAACAAGCACATGGAGTATTAGAATGTGCAAAAGCTGATAAAAATGTTAATTCTGGTATTCTGAATTCCGAAAATCCATCCAAGAGTATATTGCCAAATTGCTGACATAAAGATGGATCTTGCTGAAGTTTTTTTATAACTAATTGTAATACTGCTGGATAATCTAAGATAGTCTTGCCAATATAGGATTCATATATCTTTAGAATTGATGCTAAATCTTTTAGACGACTAGGATCATTAATAGAATGAGAAGTACTATTTTCTGGGTCTTCGATGGCTTGCTGAATATCCGCAAATAATGATTGTGAGTCAATTCCATCCATTCTTAGACCATATAGCAATTCTGCACATTTTTCTATCGTATGAATCGATAAATTCTCATTTTTTCCAGAAAAAAAAGAAAGTGAACTTGCTAAGGCAGCCTTCTCAAATAATAATAATCTATATGCATCAGAGATAATAGCATATTGATCTTTTGGGTAAAGTGTATTGAAAATATGAAGGACAAAACTTTCTAGAGTATAGCAAGAAAGTTGTTGGGTGGGTTTGGAATGTACTTTATAAAAATCACGAATAAGGGCCCTTTCAAGAGCCCTTTTACGTCTTCCAGTTGGAACAATTAAACAATAGATACCAAGTTCATCTTGCTGGATAATATCACCTAGAACTTCTCTGAATCTCTTTTTCTTATTGTCTAGATTATTGAATGCAGTATTTGTAAGAATATATGACATAATTAGCCATGTTTTCTAGCTTCTTTCATAATATCACCCTGAGATACTGCTATCAATTCTTTTAATGTTTTATTCATTCCTTCGGTTGATCCATCGATGAATATAACATTTCCTTTGCCATGCTCTGCTACATGTCTTAAAGTTTCATTCCACATAGAAAATAAAATAACTGAAGCATCTGCATTTGCAGTATCCATTTCTTTAATCGCTTCGCTCATTCCTTTGGCAACTTCTTGACGGAATAGAGAGATCCCTTGTCCACGCATTTGAGCAGCATCTTTTTCTGCAGTTGCACTAATTTTTATAGCATTACCTTCTGCTTCTGCTTGCTTGGTTTTGGTAATTAATAAAGCCTGGCCTTCATTCTCTGCAGCAGCTTTTAAATTATTTGAAGCTACTACTTTTGCCATAGAATCCATGATTGCTTGGTCGAATGTAATGTCATTCATCTGTAAATCGATTAAATGATATCCCCATGTTTCTAATGTAGAGTCTAATTGATCTTTTACATGCTCAATTAATTCTCTTCTAAGCAATAAAATTTCAGATTGTTTCTTGGTGGCCACATAGCTTCTCACAGCGCCTTCAACAGTTCTTACCAAGGCTTGCATAAAATTACGTTCATCAACAAATTTAAAAGCAACATTTACTATTGTTTCCTCAAGCTGATTTAATACCGAATACAATAACATGGCTTTGAATTGAACAGTTGCTTGGTCTACAGTAATTGCTTGAAACTCAAGCTCTGCTGATCGATTTTGCACAGAAATTCTTTTATGAATTGTTTCAATAATTGGAAGTTTAAGATTAAGCCCTGGGGACATGATTCTTCGATATTTCCCAAAAGTAGTAATAACTGCAACAGTTCCTTGTGAAACTGTTCTTAATGATCCCAATACGACAATTAAGCCGATAATCAGTAAAAATATTAAAAATTCAGACATAGTAAAACCCTTTAAAAAATGAAATAATTATAACATAATAATTTTGTTTGAGTGTGAAAAGCTAAAAAGATCAATGAATATTATTATCTACATATTGTAGACGATAAAGTCTTGCATATAAACCATTTAAGGCAAGTAATTCTTGATGATTTCCACTTTCTTTTAATTCTCCTTGATGCAAGACTAATATTTTATCGGCTCTTTGAATTGTAGACAATCTATGAGCAATAACGATAGATGTTCTATTATGTAATAATGTGTCCAAAGAAGCATTGATCAATTGCTCTGTTTCTGTGTCTATACTAGATGTTGCTTCATCTAAAATCAGTAGATCTGGATTAAATGCTAAAGCTCTACAGAAAGAAATGAGCTGCTTTTGTCCTACTGATAAAGTTCCTGCTCTTTCTATCATTACGGTATCAAAACCTTGTGGTAAAGATTGAATAAAATCATATGCTCCAAGTGCTTTTGCTGCTTGAATGATGTGATCTCTGGTGATATGAGGATTGCCTAATGATATATTATCAGCAACTGATCGAGAAAAAAGGAATACATCTTGCAGCACTAATGCAATATGTGATCGTAATGATTGTTGCTGTAAGGTGCGAATATCAATTCCATCAATTGTTATTGTTCCTTGATCTATATCATAAAATCTACAGAGCAGATTAATCAATGAACTTTTGCCTGAACCGGTAGCACCTACAATTGCAATCATTTCTCCTTTTTTTACAGTAAAGGAAATATTATGTAATACTTGTTTATTGGGTACATAACCAAAACTTACATTATTAAAAGATATTTCATGTTGAATGCTATCCATTTTAGCAGCATTAACGATATCTTTAGTTGGGATTGGCGTATCAAGTATATCAAAAATTCTCTCTGCAGCTGCTATAGCACTTTGAAGGGTATTATATTTTTCGGTTAAATCTCTTATAGGCCTAAAGAACATTTCTGCATATTGGGTAAATGCTATCAAAATGCCTAAGGTCATGATACCATTAAAAATATTTGTAGAAGTATACCATAAAATTAGTGCTAAAGCTAATGCACTTGTAAATTCTACAACAGGAAAAAAGAGGGCATAATAAAAGATGGTCTTTAATTGAACATCTCTATGTTCTGAATTGATATCATCAAAATCATTAAAACGTGCTTTCTCTTGAGAATATAATTGAATAGTTGTAATTCCGGTGATATATTCATTTAGGAAAGCATTTAATTTTCCAATAAGCCTTCTTGATTCACTGTAGACAACTCTCACTTTTTTTCTAAATATAACTGTAGCTGTAAATAAAACCGGCAAAACCCCAATCGTCACTAATGTTACTTCCCAACTTATCGCAAACATAAAGCTAACAATAAACAGAATCAGGAGTATATCTGAAAAAATAGTAACTACGCCAGAAGAGAATAATTCATTTAGTGCTTCAATATCATTTGTTACTCTTGTTACTAGTCTGCCTACAGGCATTGTATCATAGCTTCTTAATGACAAAGATTGTATATGAGTAAATACAGCCATTCTAATATCATATAGGATTTTTTGCCCTGTTCTTTGCAATAACAATGTAGTTATATAGTTCAAAAAGCTATGCAATAAAAGCACACAAAGCACCAAGGCCACAATCATCAATAATCCTGATTCATCTTTATTGGTAATATATGTATCTATACCAATTTTAGATAAATAGGGACGTAATGGAGATAATCCTGAGGCAATCACTGTTAATAGGAATAAAAAGAAAAGGGTGAGCCTATAAGGTTTTACGAAATGGAGAAGTCTTTTGAGTAAAGTATAGTCAACAGAACTATACAATTTCTCGTCATTGTTTTGCATGTATAGAATAAATTTGGGTTATAATTCAGATAGTTCAATACAAAAATACGAATAGCAAGTGTGATGGTGTAATAGGAAAAATAAAAAACTGTTTATAAGATAATATGAGATTACTTTAATTATACTTTTCTGTTTCTGGATGAAATGTTTTCCATGAATGCCAAAATTCTTGATAACCCTGAATATGATATAATTGTTTTCCTTGATAAGTTCCTTCTATACAATTCCCTTTGGCATCCCATTTTGAATTTGTTTCAGAATCAATTAAAAACCCATCGGCAGATTTAATAAAATGCAATTGCTGCTTGTCTATAAGTGTTGAAAATACTAGAAAAGTAGAATTATCAGATAAAACAGAAAGAATAATTGTAGTAGACCCTATTGTATCTATGATAATACGGTTTTTAAGTAGATCACTCCAATCATAAGCTTTAGAAAGATTATTCAATGTAATCCCTATAATCCAGGATTTATTTTGCCATTTATTTGGGTTCTTTCCAATCAATGTGCTTTGCAATGTACCTTGTGCATATCCTTTTAAATGTTGATATTCTTTTTGAAAGGACACATCAGGTAACATAATTTTTGATTGAGGAAATTTATCTTTCCATGCTGAAAATGACATTTGATATATTGGGAATTCAGATAATTTTGTTCCTTTCATCGAACCAGCAACTGCCTCTCCATTAACTTGTCTCCACCAAGACCCAGTACTTTTATCTTCAAACATAGCATTGAATTGATCCATTCCTACTAATCTGAATTCTTCTAATGCACCATTTACAATTGGACTCCAAATTCTCCCTGTTCTGCATACTGTACAATATGTTATCATCACAGGAACACCTCCTATAACATCTCTAATTTGATGATGATAACCTACATATTCTAAAGGATATGCTTTAGACTCACCATTTATAGTAGTTCCTAATACTATATCATTGGATTCTAAAAGAGAATTGCTGATATCGGTAAATGCTATCGTATTGGGTTGTAAAAACATTTTGTCGGCAGACATGGAATTATGAATTATAAATGTAAAACATATATATATGATACATAATAATCCAATGATGACCTTATGTATCATACCATGAGAGCCAGTAAATAAGATATAAAGGCCAAAAATTAAAATCAGTATTCCTGCTATTCTTAATAAATAGATATGAGAATGAATAAAATATGAAAGGGATATAGAGTTTATATGCTGGCTTCCTGGGAATGGCATGATAAAATAAATGCTTAATATTTCTACAAGCAATAAAAATATAATGCCCAAATAGGGTAGTGCAATTAATAGCATATCAAATTCTATAAGTAGTTTAATAACTTTTTTAAATAACAATGTTAAAACTAACCATTATTGCATAAAAAAAAGCCCGAAAAATATCGGGCTTTGTAAAAATAACTGATCTTGTTTTTGATTAAGCTTGAGGGTTTTCATTGCGATGCCTATCATCACCACGATGCCTGTCATCACCACGATGTTCCTCTCTAGGACGATCTTCTCTAGGACGGTCTTCATATCTTCTGTCACCGCCACCTCGTCTATCGCCGCCTCTTCTATCATCAAATCGTCTATCATCTCTGCGTGGAGGTCTTTCGCTACGTTGTGGCTCTACATAACCTTCTGGAGGTGTTAATAGAACTTTGTGGCTTAGCCTAAATTTACCATCAGATTGAATTTCTAATAGTTTAACATCAATTTGCTGTCCTGGTTTTAGAACATCACTAACATTCTGGAAATAATCATAGCTAATTTGAGAAATATGCAATAAACCTTTGGTTTTAGGCATAAATTCTACAATCGCGCCAAGGCCTTCGCGGACATCTTTAACGGTAGCTGTGTATACTTTACCAATTTCTGGAGGACTTGTTATTGCACGTATTCTATCGATAGTTAATTGAGCAGCTTCTTTATTTGTTGCAGCAATAATACAAGAGCCATCATCTTCAATTGTAATTTCAACGCCAAATTCTCTTTGCATTCCACGAATTGTATCACCACCTGGCCCGATAACTGTTCCAATCATATCATTTGGAATCATGATTGTAGTTAATCGTGGTGCATATTCAGATAAATCTTCCCTTGGGGCAGACAATGCTTCATTCATAATATTAAGAATATGGAGTCTTCCAGCTCTGGCTTGTTCAAGTGCTTGACGCATTAAATGCGTAGAAAGGCCCGCAATTTTAATATCCATTTGGCAAGCAGTAATACCATCCAAAGTTCCTGCAACTTTAAAGTCCATATCACCAAGAAAATCCTCATCGCCAAGGATATCACTTAATATTGCAGCATCATCATCTTCTTTAATAAGTCCCATTGCAATACCAGCTACTGGTTTCTTTAATGGTACCCCAGCATCCATTAATGCAAGACTTCCAGCACATACAGTTGCCATAGAAGAGGAGCCATTAGACTCTAATATATCAGAAACGATTCTAACTACATAAGGGAAATCTTCATTATTAGGCATCATGATATGAATAGCTCTTTCTGCAAGTTTTCCATGTCCAATTTCACGTCTGCTTGTGCCAGTCATACGGCCAGCTTCGCCAGTACTGAATGGTGGAAAATTATAATGAAGCATAAAACGACGATATTCAGTAGGGAATAGGCCATCTATTAATTGTTCATCACTTTTAGTACCAAGTGTAACAGTAGTTAAACTTTGTGTTTCACCACGAGTAAATAATGCAGATCCATGTGTTCTTGGAAGAACGGTTGTATCACAATTAATAGATCTAATATCTGTTGTTGTTCGTCCATCTAAACGAACTTTATCTTCTATAATCATGCGTCGCATTTCGTGCTTTTCAATCTTATAGATATATCCTTTTGTTTTTTTAGCTCTTGCATCAATTTCAGCTGTTTCCACTAATGGTAACATTTCTTGCAATGATGAAAGAACAGTTTCTCTTAGCTGTTTTGCGAACTCTATTCTTTGCTCTTTAGATGAACTCTTACGAATTTGTTCACGAATTAAAGGAGCAGCGATAGATGTAATAGCCTCTAATAACTCAGTATCTTCTTCAACAGTTACAATTTCTTGCTTTGCTTTACCAGCTAATTCTTTGAGTTGAAGTTGAAGAGCATTAAGTTTTTTGATATAAGAGTGCGCATATTCTAAGGCATTAATAAAATCATCTTCAGAAATTTCTTTTGAACTTCCTTCCACCATCATAATTGCATCATCGGTTCCAGCAACTGTGATTTCTATATCGGATTCTAATAATTGGCTTATAGTTGGATTAACGATAAATTCGCCATTTATTCTTCCTACTAAAACTTCGGAATATGGTCCATCAAATGGAATATCAGAAATAACTAAAGCAGCAGATGCACCAACCGCAGCTAGTGTATCGGCATCAATTTCAGGTTCTGATGAATACACAGAAGCAACTATTTGAGTTTCTTTTTGCCAACCTTTTGGGAAAAGGGGTCTAGCAGGACGATCAATCAATCGGGCAGAAAGTACTTCTTTTTCACTTGGTTTACCTTCTCTTTTAAAGAATCCACCTGGTATTTTGCCAGCAGCAGCAGTTTTTTCACGATACTCTACAGTTAAAGGTAGGAAGTCTATATCAGACCTTGGGTCTTGAGCAGCACAAACTGTTACAAGAACCATTGTATCTCCATAACGAACCATCACCGAACCATTAGCCAATTTTGCAAAGCGGCCAGTCTCTATCGAATATTCCCTGCCATTTAATTCCAGGGAAACGGAATGATGTGCCATAATTTTCCTTTTGAATAGCACTAATAAATCATTCTTAGTATCATTCTTTTGTTTAGCTGCATACTGAGCGGAGGAGAACACCATCATAAAGATGCTCTCCTGCACTCAGATCAGCCCGAAACTTCTACTTCCTTAACAAAGAATATATCAAGAATGTGTAATTATGTTGGCAAATTGCCAAAAATAAAAAAGGGCGCTATAAGCGCCCTGAAATGAGTCAGATTACTTTCGTATTGATAATGCACTTATAATTGTGCGATATCTACGAATATCATTTTTCATGAGATAATTAAGTAGTTTCTTTCTTTTACTTACCAATTGCATTAGGCCACGTCTAGAATGGAAATCCTTTTTATGAGTATCCAAATGACCTGCCAACTGTGTAATATGTTCTGTAAGTAACGCAATCTGTACTTCTGGTAATCCAGTATTGGCTTCACTACCGCCATATTGCTTTACGATTTCTGCTTTACGAGCTTGATTAAGCATAATGTTTCTATCAAATGATAAGATATATTGAGTATAATTCTATTGTGTGCACCCGTAGGGATTCGAACCCCAAACCTTTTGATCCGTAGTCAAATGCTCTATCCAGTTGAGCTACGGGTGCTTACGGAATCTTAGGCTTGAGCTGCCTTCATTTTATTAATATGAAGTGCAAGTTTAGATTTCTTATTAGCTACATTGTTCTTGTGTAATATTCCACGAGATGCTACTCTGTCTAGAATACTTGTAGCAGTAACAAATAATGTTTCTGCCTCTTGAACTGATTTAGCTAAACGAACAGCTTTAATCGCTTCACGATAAAGCTTGCGATTTGCTCGATTATAAATTGCGCGCTTTTTATTTTGACGCGTACGTTTAATTGCTGACTTATGATGTGCCATAACTACCAAATAATGCGATTAATTGCTTCTATATAAGAGATTGCAAAAATAAAGAGATTCGGCGTACTATGCAAACTTTTTTATGATTGAAATTTTTGTTGTCCTGAATCAACTAAGCTAACATAGAAATTATCAGAGATTGAAGAACCGAAACAGCAGGTTTAGAGCTTGATTTTAAGGTAAGATCGGCATTTCTCAACAGAAATAAAGCGTTTTCTAATCTTGTATATGTAAATATTTTTAAGGCTGATTGATATTCGGGTATGAAATAAGAACTAATTCCAGTTAATTTTGATAATTCATAAGGATTATGAGTTGTTTTTATGGAATCATATAATTTAAAGAGAGAAACAATATATCGAGTTATCATTGTGATGATTAATATTTCTTGTTTATCATCTTTCATCATAAAATGAATGATTTCGATTGCTTTTGCAGAATCTCCTTTGCCGACACATTTTTGCAATTCAAATACATTATAGACTTTAGAGCTTCCTACAACACCTAATACTTCTTGTATTGTATACGTATGTATCGAAGGTGCAAAAAGGATTAATTTATCTATTTCATTTACTATATCTCTTAAAGATTGTCCTGCATTGGCAATGATATATTCTGCTGCTTCTGGTTGAATATCTTTATTTTCTATTTTTAATCTTTGAGAAATCCACGTAGATAATTCTCTTTCTGTTACTTTTTTAGCTTCAAAGCAAGGAATTGCATCAATTAATTGATCTAGGGGAAATTTTATAGTGGAAAGTATTTTTTTTGCTTTTTCTTGTTGTCTAGAATTTTTTTTTGCCGCAGTAATTCCCCACAAAGATTGAAAATTTCCTAATAATACTAAATATGTTGATGGTTGTGGGTTCTTTACATAGGAAAGAATAGCTGATTTTTTATCGCTTTTTGATGATTTAGATGTAAAAAGTTTATCTGCATTTTTGACAATAACAATTCTTTTATCTGATATAAATGGGAAAGAGCAAGCTATATCAATAATTGCATGTTCTTTTACTTGGTCAGCATCTACAATATCAATATCGGGCTTTGAATTGCATGAATCTTCTAAGTGTTTTAAAACAAAATGATAAGCTTCTTCCTTTAAGAATTCTTCTTCTCCAAATAATAATAATGTATTTGGTAGTTCTGTAGGATTATCAAAAATCTCTTGTAATGAATCAACTATCATACTTGGAACTATCTTTGAATTGCTTTAGGATCGAATGCATCTCGTAGGCCATCTCCTAATAAATTAAATCCATAGACGGCTGCAGCTATTGCAATACTAGGATATACAGTTAAGCCCCAATATTTACCTGCAAAAATATATCCATAATGATCTGAAATAAATATTCCCCACGATGGTTCTGGCCTTTGAATACCTAGTCCTAGAAAACTGAGTCCTGCTTCTGCAATTATCGAAGATGCAATACCAGCAGTAGATAATACAATGATAGGTCCTATGGCATTTGGCAGAATATGTCTGAAAATCGTTCTCATAGAACCATATCCAAGAGCTCTTGTTGCCTCAACATATTCCATTTCTCTTAATGAAAAGAATTGTCCACGAACAATTCTTGCAATTTCAACCCAACTTGAAATTCCGATTGCTATGAATGTTTGCCAAAAAGGATTTAATGAAAAACCCATAATATTATTGGTAAACTTTAATAATGAAGAGAGGAGTATAGCTAATAGAATTGTGGGATATGACCAAATAACATTTGTAAACCACATGATAATATTATCTACCCAACCTCTAAAAAATCCTGCTAATGCACCAAGCACGATACCAATAATAAGAGCAATTAATTGTGAAACAACGCCTACTAATAAACTTATACGTGCACCAAATACTAATCTGCTAAAAACATCTCTGCCTAATCTATCGGTCCCTAAATAGTATGTAGGGGTAGTATGCCATTCAGATTCATTATTTCCTTGTAATTGCTGAATAGGAATTGTTCCAATGAGTCCTGTAAAATCTATGTATTCAACGCTATCTTTACGTGTTTTATAGGATTGAATAGGTAAAACATTTGGCTGGGATTCATCTGATGGATTTTTTAATAATAGCACATTACCTACAAATCCAGATGGTTTTTCTGCATATTCTAGTACAGCCAAAGTAGGAGAAAATGGACTAATTATATCAGCCATAGCTGCAATTAACACCAATAATCCTATAATAATCATACCGGCAATTCCAGCTGGATGCTTTTTTAGTTTTTTCCATGCTAAAGCTCCAAGACTTTCTGATCTCTTTATATGTACAGAGGATGTATCCACATTTTTTGACATAATATCTTTACTATAAATGAATTAGCTTAATTTAACTTTAGGGTCTAAGAATACATAAACGATATCTACTATTGCATTCACTACCACAAAAATGATAGCTGTTAATAAAACAGTACCTTGAATAATAGGATAATCTAATTTTTCGATGGCACTAATTGCAAGTGTTCCAATTCCAGGCCAATTAAAGATATATTCAACAAAAAAAGTACCAGCTAATAAACCAGAAAACCAAGCACTTACGGTTGTAACAACCGGATTTAAAGCATTTCTTAAGGCATGGCGTAAGATGACAGATGATTCTGATAAGCCTTTCGCCCTAGCAGTTCTTACATAATCTTGGTTCAATACATCTAACATACTACTTCGTGTAACCCTGGCAATAATTGATAAGGGCCTAAAAGCTAATGTTAACATTGGTAAAAATAAATGGCTTATGCCTTTGTCTATATATCCTGATGATGGCAATATTTTCCATATTTCGCCAAAGAGCAAGAGCAATAATAATCCAAAAACAAAAGAGGGTAAAGAAATTCCTAATAATGCAAAACCCATAGTTGTAGCATCAATCCATGTATTTGCTTTTATTGCGGCAATAATTCCAAGGATGATTCCCAATAATGTTGAAAAAAACATGGCTGTTATAGCTAATAATGCAGTTGCTGGAAATTTATCAACTATTGTTTCTAAAACATCTCTATTGGTAGAATATGATACTCCTAAATCTCCCTGAATTAATCTTCCAATGTATTTTGTATACTGTTCATACATAGGTTTATCTAGGCCTAATTGAACTCTTAATGCTTGTATTGATTGTTCATCTGCCCTTTGACCCAACATTAAACGGGCTGGGTCTCCAGGCAAAACAAAATTGATAAGGAATGCTGTTGTTACCACTCCAAACAATACTGCTAAAGCATATCCACATTTGCGAATTATATAAGAAATCATTGAAATTAATGAATTATAAAAGGTGTAACATGTAGTTAAAATTATCGAGCTGCAAATGGCAAATTAACAAAGTTTGTTTCTTGATACATAGATTATTATTGTCCTAGACTATCAATATTTTACAGATGCACTTTGTTTCGCATATTCTGAAGGATGATGCTCTAAAACTTCTGTTGTAATATTGATAGGATCTTGTAATGTAAATCCAAGACATCGCTCCGCAATCACATTAAATGAATGAACTGTATCAGTAGTAAACAACTGTATTCTTTTAGATATTGATGAACTATCTTGATTTGAATGTATTCCTAACATTTTTGTCATAATCTTAGAAGCTGTATAACCACAGTCAATAAGAGTTATATCGGGTAATATATTTGTAATTAATTCTTTTAATAAAGGATAATGTGTACATCCTAGCACTAGAGTATCAATTTTCTTTGATATGAGAGGTGATAAATATTCCTTTGCTATCAAAAGCGCAGCTGGATGATTCACCCAATCTTCTTCTACTATTGGAACAAAGAGGGGACATGCTATACTAGTAATATGTGCTTCTTTATGTATTGTATCAGCATATGTTTGTATTGCTTTTTCATATGCTTGTGAATGTATTGTAGCCCTAGTACCTATTATTCCTATATTCCCCGAAAGCGATGATTCAATCGCATAATGAGCTGCTGGTTCAATCATACCAATTATAGGAATGGGAGAATGTTTCTGTGCAATTTCTAATGCTAAAGCAGATGCTGTATTGCATGCTATAACAATTGCTTTAACATTAAATCCTAATAGAAAATCAATACATTGTATAGTATAATGTTCTATTGTTTGCTTAGACTTATTACCATATGGAACTCTGGCAGTATCCCCTAAATACACAAATTGTTCATCAGGCATTTCTTGTATTAGGTGTTTTAAGACGGTTAAGCCGCCCACACCAGAATCAAAAACACCTATTGGTTGATTAGCATCTGTTTTCATGAAACTAAAAAAAGTAAACTATAGAAGAGCTATATCGCAAAATATCATCGATACATAAAGCATATATATATCAAAGGGATACTACGTATAATTCACGATCAAACCAATGAATTCTAATTAACTTTAGAGAGAGAATCTAACTTATTATCTAATTTTTTAATTGATTCTTCTAAATTTTTGGTTAAATCTTGATACTGGGTTTTAAGATTGGCATCGTTTTCTTTTGCTTGTTTTTCTAGTTGTCCTGATAATTCAGATAAACTAGTTTCTACTCCAGATAACTCTTGCTTTAATTGTTGGATTTGTTTTTTATATCCATCAATAATCTGCTTCGTTTGCCCTTCATATTGTCCTTTAAACTTCATTGTTTGATTATGAAAACTTTGAGCCAAATTCAAAATTTGGGTTTTCATGATAGTAAGCACTTGCTTTGCTGCTGTTATATCTGGATTGGATTTAGAATTTTGTTGAGCAAATGTTAAAGTGGAAGTGATGATCGTTACAAATAAGATCAGGATAATTCTACTAATGTTTTTCATAAATCTTCTTCTTCTTTAGTAAAAAATTCAATTATTTGTTCTGGTGTATCTGCTTGTAAAATATTTTCTCTAAAGCTATCACTATTCATTAATCGTGAAATTCTGCTTAATAATCGTAAATGTGTCCCTACAGTATTTTCCCTACCAATTAACATAAAAACAATCGATACAGGTTCTTGATCTAAAGAGTTGAAATCTATGGGATGTTTAAGCGTAAGAAAAGCACCAACTGTCTCATTTATATGATTAGTTTTTCCATGAGGAAGAGCAAATCCTTTGCCTATGCCTGTTGACATAATTTTTTCTCTTTCCATCACAGCTTTACGCGCTTCATCAGGTTTTGCTAATAATCCTGCTTTTTCCAAACAATTAAGCATTGTATCTAGTACTTGCTCTTTGCTTGTAATTTCTTGTTTTAATAGTATTGCTGATGGTTTAAGAATTTCAGTTATTTTCATGGCATTATTGGTATTTAAACGTTCTAACTAGCAACAATATCAATTATTTAGCCAACATTATATGGGGATATTTATGAAGGCATATGTGAATTTGAATGAAAATATAGGGAATTGATGTTAATGAACTACTTTTAATAGACATGAAGCCGAAGAAATTGGGTTATGGAATCGTACGATATACATACCATTTTCTAAACATGATATGCTATCATTAACTATTGTCATTTCACCTGAATCTGCAAATCCATTATAGATTTCTTTTACAAATGCTCCAGTTATGGAATACAATTCAATGGAAATCTTGCCACTCAATGGATTCTTTATAGAAATATGAACAATGTCTGAAGCAGGAATTGGCAATATATTGATTGAAGCTTGATCTTTAATTATCGTATGATCTGTATTCATTGTTTGTTCAGGTATCATTTTAAACAAGAATACTCCATGATCTGGAACGTGAGCAGAAAATGATCCTGAAAAAGTACCTACATTTTTACCTCGCCATACATCTCTAATGATATATCGTTTATTGGGATCAGAAATATGCAATTGCTCCCAATTAATTGTTATCGTTTGATGGATGATATCATCTCTATTGAACATCCCAATTGCCAGGACATTACTATCTAATGTTTTTGCCCATACTTCTTGCCAAATATCTTTAAAAACTCTATTTCCTTGTTTTCCTAATTTATCTTGATTTATTGATAAAACTTCTTCGTTTTTTAATAGGTTAAGAGAAAATGAATCTAATTCATCTACATAACATGATAAAACTAATGGAGAATTTAATAAAGCCCATAAGGATACATGACTATACTGTTCTTGAGGAGATAATTGAGTGGGCCTTTTATGAATACCTGGAAGAGAATTACCTATTCTTAAAAAATCCATATCGTTCCATCCATTAAATCCAGAGTAGGCTTCTAATCCATTCTGAGTAAAACCTATTGTATTTGATACACTCCACCAATTATCTTGAATATCAGTTGTAGTTCTCCATGAATTTCCTCCGGCAGATCTAGCCCATTTCCACACATCATTATTACCATATTGACAAATATTAAAAAAAATATCACGTGAAGAACATTGCTGTAAATAGTTTGATAATAGTTCAAATGGTCTTTTTGATTCTTTGATAATTGATGCATTATTTTGTTTCATCAATGTATCATAGATTTGTTGATAATAGCACCAATCATATTTAACAAGATCTGCACCTACAGTGCAAAAAAGTTCTGCATCTTGCATTTCATGTCCATAAGATCCTGGCAATCGAACACACGTTAAAGGCCCAGGAGAAGAATATAATCCATATTTAAATCCTAAATTATGTAGAGAATCTCCAAGCCCTTTTAGATCGGGGAATGTAGGTGATGCTTTAAGACCAGATTTACTCTCTTGAATACTTGTATCTTGCCATCCATCGTCTACCATTATATAATTGAATCCATAATCGGCTAAACCAGTGTTTTTAAGAGCTAAAGCTTGACTTAGTATATCTTTTTGATTGAGATATTCCCAATATGTATACCAACTAGACCAACCTAAAATTGGTGTATAACTAATGATGTCTCCAATAATTATATCAAGTTTCTTTGTTTGCGTTCCATATTGATTTGTTGCTGTAATGAGCAAAGGATATATACCAGGTATGGATAATTGACCTGATATTATATTTGATATTGGATCATAAGTAAGCCCTTTAGGTATTGAACTTACACGTATATCAATAGGCTTTACTCCACTAACAGGAATATAATATAGGATCTGTTTTTGAGGTTTTGCACCATAACTATGAACGCTGTGAATCCTTGGGGAAAGAGGTTCAGGAGGAGTGAGAATAATCGCCGAGTCAATGGTCCTTTTATATGGTTTTGGTATTGTGTTTTTATTCATGACAAAATAGGCATCTGCCCAATTTGCATGGTCAGAATAAATATTATCATCTCCATTAAACACTAATAGTTCACAGAATTGCATTGAATCTAATAAGATATTGCATTCTTTTGCAGGCATACCTCTTTTCATGATGCCAGAACGCCACAATACTTTCCCATTTCCTAAAACAATAAATTCTACTGATCCTAAATCAGGAAAAATATAATCATCAATTCCTACATATGCATGAAATCTATGTGCATTGTTGTCAATTTGTAATGTGAGTTTACTTCCAGAATGAGTTCCTAATCCTTTGCTATATGTTTTACCTGCAATGCTGATTGTATTTCCGGTTACAGAACAATTTTTACATGGAATGCCAAAATCTTGCTTCATATCAGAGATATCAATACGAGTAATGTCTACTGTATCAAATTCTTGTGAACATAGGGAGGTATGAAGATATAGTATAGAGAATATGATTGATAAAAATGATTTGATTAATCTTTTGATTCCCATTCACTCCATTCCTTGACATAATTGGAAAATTCTTCAGCTTTGCTATTGGTAACATTTTCATCCATAGACTCCACATAAATCATAAATGCTGGTCTTTCTCTATCAGGCAATAACACAATCGTGCAATCTTTTTCTAATATCTTTACTCCATCTATCAATGTTCTTTGAAGTCCTTCGCTAAATTCCATAGCTTTTCGCATAACAGTGCCTTTCATATCCCATTTGCAAGGAATTGAAATCTGTTTTTGTGCATATTTGGGTAATTCTTCATGAAGGGCAGAAAATGTATAACCTGTTAAAGCAAGCATTTCAAGTACTTTGGCCAGACTAAACATTCCGTCTGATGCAAATAAATATTCAGGAAAAATAAATCTTCCTCTTGTATCGCCTACAAATAATACATCTTTTTGCAGGGTTGCATCCATCATTGCAGAGTGATTATTTTTAATTCTTATTACGTGAACATTATATTCTTTTGCAATAGACTCTATTTCAGAGCTTGCCAAAACAGGTACGGCAATTGAATATGGTTCATGATTTTTATTCGACTCTAATACTAATTTAGTTACTAATGTTAATAATCGATTAGGCGGATACCAATGTCCATGAGCATCTACAACAGCAATTTTTTCTGCAGAAGCATCTATTTTTAATCCGAATTCATAATTCAATGCTTTTACTATATCACCAGTTTCTGCAGCTTCTAAATCTGTTCTTATATCAGAAAATCCCTTGATTGTATCCATATAGCTATTAAGCGCAACTACATTTGCAGCTAATTTGCCAAGAAGGGTAGGGAATGTTACTGATGCTAAACCATTAGAATAATCCACTAATAATTTAAAATGATGTTCTTTTATTGCATCTACATTCAAAGCATCAGTAAATCTAGCTGCATAAGCCTCAGAACTTCTTTCAGGAAAAATTATGCTACCAACTTTATCATAAGAAACTCTTTTTATATCTTCTCCAAAAAAGAAACGCTCTATTGATTTGGCCTTAGATACAGGCAAATCCCTGCCATCTCCATTAAAAAGAATTATATCTGTTGTTTCTGGGTGACGGATAGATCTTCTGACATGGAATCCAGCAACTGCTTTACCATTTCTTAATTCTTGTCTAGCCAATGGAATTGGAGTGATTTGTAAATCATTTACTGTTATTCCAGTGCTCATTAAGCCTGCTAATAATGCTCTTTGTGTCATTCTTGATACTGCATCTGCATCTCTACTAGCAACTACAGTAACACCAGCACCTAAAGCATTGCCTATAGATGCTCCTAATTTGGCTGCAAATTCTGGATTGATTTCAAGATTAGATAATCCTGTTATTCGAGAACCTGTAAATAGTTCTCTTAACCATTTTTCTTCCTGTACAAGAGACCGTGACAATATAGCGCCTTTTTCTACATGCTTTCTTGGCCATAATTTGATATTTGGTAATAAATTGGCATCATCTCCAATTGAGCAATCTTCTGCAATAAATACATTTTCGCTTATTGTAGCATTGTTACCAATAGTAGTGCCATCACAAATAACAGCATCAGTTAATGAAGCTCCGTCTCCGATTCTTATATTATTCCATAATACACAGCCAGACATCTCTACATTATTTCCAATTTTTACATTATCTCCGATAGAGCAATATTGTATTTTTGAGTAAGCGCCAATGCTAGTATGCTCTCCAATTACAACACTACCTTGAAGTGAAGATGTCGAATCAATATGTGAACCTTGTCCTGTATAGGTATTCTGATTAATTGTCCCCTTAATACTTACTTTTGCTTTTCCATGCAAAATATCTTCACATGCAATTTGATATTCATTTAAATTTCCAATATCTCTCCAATATCCATTAGCAATATAGCCATATAATGGTAGGCCAAGCTTGAGCATCAAAGGGAATAAATCTTTACTAAAATCGAATTCTCTTTGAAACGGAATGAGATCTACTACATCGGGTTCTAGAATATAAATACCAGTATTTATAGTATCTGAAAATACTTCTCCCCAAGAAGGTTTTTCTAAGAATCGTGTTATTCGAGACGATTCATCTGTCATTACAATACCATATTGCAAAGGATTTGCAACGCGAGTAAGTAATATTGTTGCTTTGGCATTCTGTTTTTTATGAAATGCTATTGCAGCTGTTAAATCAAAATCCGTTAAAACATCACCGCTTATAATAATAAAGGGTTCTTTTAACATCTCCGAAGCATTTCTTACACTGCCTGCAGTTCCATAATCAGCGGCAGCTTGTACATAATTCATTGATATGCCAAATTCGCTGCCATCACCAAAATGAGATATAATATATTCCGGATGATAATAGAGTAAGGAAACAATATCTGTAATAAGATGATTCTTTAATAAGTGAACTATATGTTCCATCATTGGTACATTCATTAACGGTACCATAGGTTTTGGAATGCTCATAGTTAGTGGACGCAACCTTGTTCCAAATCCACCAGCCATTATTACTGCTTTTTTCATACCCTTTTTTCTCCAAACACTTCAATCAATTGGTTTGTCTTGTTTAATTCTTTTAGTAAAATATAGATTATTTCTTGTTCTTTCAAGGAAGTAGACATGTATATAAATAATTTCACATTGATAATAAGCAACAGGCCTTACTTTCTTATTTTTGTGAGATAAAACCGAGATATAAAAATTGATACCAAGCAAGGAATTGAATACGATGTTTTCTAAGATATTAATAGCTAATCGTGGTGAAATTGCTTTAAGAATTATTGCAACATGTAAAAAGATGAATATTGCAACTGTTGCGGTGTATTCTGTTCCAGATGCCAATGCTTTGCATGTTAAACAAGCCGATGAAGCCATTGCTATCGGGGGTTTTACTCCTAGAGAAAGTTATTTAGTTATAGATAAAATTATTCAGGCAGCACTTGATACTGGTGCAGATGCTATTCATCCCGGCTATGGTTTTTTATCTGAAAATGCTGTTTTTGCTCAAGCTGTTGCAGATG
The DNA here is from genome assembly GCA_023259575.1 of Candidatus Kapaibacterium sp. GTDB lineage: Bacteria > Bacteroidota > Ignavibacteria > Kapaibacteriales > UBA961 > UBA961. Next base: position 22,246 of record JALRHN010000003.1, read on the forward strand.
CTGGTATCGTTTTTATTGGCCCTTCTCCTAAAGCTATCCATGCCTTAGGAGATAAAACAGCAGCAAGGGCATTGGCAATTCAATCCAATGTACCGATATCTCCTGGCTCTGATGGCGCTATATCAAATCCAGATGAAGTGATTTCTATTGCCTCATCCATTGGATATCCGGTTATTTTGAAATCTGCTGCAGGTGGTGGTGGTAAAGGTATGAGAATGGTAGAAAAAGAGGAAGACTTATTGTCTGCTTTGCATGGAGCTCAAAGTGAAGCTTTACATTCATTTGGAGATGATAGGGTATTCATAGAAAAATTTATTGTTTCACCTAGGCATATAGAAATTCAAATCTTAGCAGATAATCATGGTAAGATTTTATATTTTCCAGAGAGGGAATGTTCTATTCAAAGAAGACATCAAAAAGTTATTGAAGAATCTCCATCTACTGCAATTACTCCTGAAATTAGGTCAAAAATGGGAGAAGCTGCCGCACGATTAGTAGCTGAATCTGGTTATACTAATGCTGGAACATTAGAATTCTTATTAGATGCTGATGGTAATTTCTATTTTATGGAAGTTAATACCCGTTTGCAAGTAGAACATCCTATTACAGAAATGGTTACTCATACAGATTTAGTAGAACATCAAATTAAAATTGCTGCAGGACTTCCATTAACTTTAGCTCAAGAGGATATTAATCCTATTGGGCATGCCATAGAATGCAGAATTTGTGCTGAGGATGTGTATAATGATTTTTTACCAGAAACAGGCATAGCAGATGCCATTATTTTGCCAGAAGGGGAAGGTATTAGGAATGATACTGCTTTATTTGAGGGATTTGAGGTTTCAGTAAATTATGATTCTATGATTGCAAAATTAATTTGTTATGGTTCAACCAGAGAAGAAGCAATTGAGAAATCATTGAAAGCACTTGATATATATCAAGTAGCTGGATTAAAAACCACAATACCTTTCTGTAGATTTACGATAGATAGTGAAGCTTTTAGGACGGGTAAATATTCTACAAAATTTGTGGAATTATTTTGGACTGGAGATATTCCTCAAGCAATTCATCCTATTTTATTTGCTGCTGCTGCTTTTGCTAAACATCATCATGACAAAAGAAGAACACCCGTTTTTAAGAATGATTAAACGTAATTATCTGATGTTTGCCATTCAACTTTAGGATATATATTACAAAAAGCAGTAAAGATTTGATCTGCTGTTAATGAATTAACAGAATTATCTTCAGTATATGCTATTTCATGGAGGGTTTTATAAGGCGTCCAAAGGGCAGTATGCGAATTATCATTTAAAAATAAGCCTAAGGTAGGGGTTTTCCATGCAGCAGCAAGATGAATAGCTGATGTATCAGGAGAAATAATCATCGAAGCGGATTTTAATCTTGCTGCATATTGATGAAAAGATTGACTAAATGGGGCGATTATAATAGTACAAGCTTGCTTGATTTCTTGCAAGATTGTAGCATGTTTTTGCTCTCCAAAAACAATAATTTTTATATTCTTATCTTTGATATGATCTTGTATTTTTTTTATCATGGGAATAGCTAATTCAGGCATAATTGTTCTTGCTTGAACACTTCCAGCTATGTTTATTGCTATGATTGATGCACCATCAGTTAATGAATACATCTCTATTTTTGCTTCTATAATGTCTTTATCACTATGAGTATATTCTAAGTCCAGATTACATGTGCTTGGATTAATCTTTAAGGAAAGAAGAATTTGTGCGGTTCTTTCTACGATATGAACAGTATTTCTATCTTTAGCAATTACGCAATGAGAATATATATGAGCATTTTGCTTATAAATACCAATTGAATGCTTTGCCTTTGCCAGCTTAACTAAATATCCAGAGGTTGTACTAGGATTATCCAAAGGATCTATAACAAGATCATAGGATTGTTTGGGGAGTTCAATAAGTAGAGAAAGTATAGACTTTAATGATTTGTCATAAACATAAACAGAATTTACATATCGTTGAAATTGAGTCAAGATAGAAAGATTTGCTTTTCCAACAACAATATCTATGATTGCATTAGGGTAAGTATTTCTAATAACTCTTAAACTTGGAAGAGTTATAAGCATATCACCAATTCGATCTGGCCTAATGATAAGGATGCGAGGGTTTAGAGGTAAAATAGGTGCATCAATAATATCATTAATCATTATGCCAGAAAAATGTTCTTTTGGCTTAATAAGTAGTTTGCGAATATATAATTCTACTGATTTCAAAGCACCTGAACTTGCCATTTTCAGAATTCCAGAATAAACAATTATCTACCGCCTGATACAGATACTTTGATATCCATACCAACCTGATATTTACTAAATCCAGGGGAAGCTGCACCCTGATTTATTGTTGTTTCATATCTCATAAAAAAGCGAGCAGTAACCCTATTACTGATGCCATATCGTGCAGAAGGTTCAATAATAATTTGAGTATTTCCATCTAATTTTTGGCCATCAGCAGATGTTAAATTTAATACATCATAAGTAGAACGTAATGTTCTTTTATATGAAGCATTTAAGGCAAATTCCATATCATTTTGCAAATCCAGACCCAATAACTTAAACTTAAATCCACGTCTATTATAATTAGCTTGAATAGTAGCATCAGTTACAGATTCACCTTGAATTACGGATGATGTAGGTTGTAAGGTATAGTTTTGTTTGGTTGTAAATCTAAAAGATCCAGTTAATAAACCATTTAATTTAGATTCATCAAAAGTCATTTGAATACCAAATAATGGTTCAAATCCCGATTGTATTTGCTGAGATCCAGGAATAGTACCATTATCTGTTCTAGTAGAACTTTCTTGATATGTAGATTTATAAGCATGTTCAAAAGTAACTCGTTTTGCTAATCCAGAGAATAAAGGCAGCTTTTCAACACCATCCCATCGTAAAGTCCAATTCATAGAAGGTAATACTCTTAATATCTCTCTTGGTAAAAAACCCATAAAGTTAGTTCCAAGGCCATCTTCAAAAGAATTAGAAAGTGCGTCTCTTAAAGCTTGGTTTTGTCTTAATGTGTCAGTAGGATATAAAGCAGAAATAATTGGCTTTTGATTATTATATAATTCAATAACATGTTCTATGGAATTATTAAGTGGAGCAAAGATTAAAAATTTAGGTAAAGATAAATATGTGCGATTATAGGTTGTGCTCATTACGATATTTGTAAAACGAGAATTTCCCTCAGAATCTGTACTGTCTAACTGATTACGATTAAAACCAAATGATGATTTCCAGTTAATATCTATGGTGGCACCTGTCCACAAAGGACGATTTGTGCGGAATTCTAATTCAGATTTTTGAAAGAAATTATCTGGTAATATTGAGTTCTTAGGTCTGTTTCCATCATATGTTGTAAACCGTATAAAAGGAAAGCTAGAGGACGGCAATACAGAAAAACCACCATGAGGTTGTGATACCAATCCTAATTGATATGCTGCACTTGGCCCCATAGAATTATCTTCATTCATTCCTATGATTGGACGCCAAAAATTGGTCATTCCAGTTTCGCCTAAAACTCCTTGATTGATCGAAGAATTTTCTTGTTTAAAATTCAAAGTAATTGTTTCATAATCAAAGAATATTGTCTTGAAAACTCTTCCAATAGATTGTAATAAAGTACGATTGGAATCAATTGTTTTTGACCCAGCAGAAATACCCCACCATTTATCGGTTAATCCTTTTAGTCGGATATTACTTGTAAGCCGTATTGTATTTTGAAAAGAGGATTGTTTTACAGCATCAGATACTAAAGTGTCTCTTTGTAAAGGATTTCTCCATGTATACGTAGTAGAGAATGTACCAGTATTATCCATATAATTATTAAGTCCGCCGATATCAGGTAATTTAGGCTTAATATTTAATGTAACTGTCTGAGAATGATTTGTGTTCTGTCCAAAATCAATTATCCTATCACCATTCATTATAACTCTTCTTACTAAATCACTACCTTCTCTTTGTCTACCTGCATCATCTAACTCTAAAGGAACAAGAGTTCCACCTGTTGTGAATGAATAATCTATTACAGGATTTAACAGTCCGTTTTCAGACATTCTCCATGTAAACTGAGCTTGCCTAATTGCTGCAAAATCTCTGATTACAGGGCTTGGGAAACTTAGATATCTGCTTTTTTCTGTTACTCTAGATCTATTAAACTGAACTGATGTAGAAAAAGTAGTTGGTAAAAAGAAGATTTTCCAATCTTTATAAATACCTAAGATTGGTATATCACCAATCCATGTTAATGGCTTTACAGAAACTGAATTTGGTAATTGAACGCTATAATCAGCTTTCATTCGCCAATTCCATTTAAAGCGCTCCTCTACAACAGGAGATCGTTCATAGGTTTGCGAATAATCATAGCTAAGATTTATTTTATTGATTGTTTCTTTGATCAACCAATGATTCACCGGTATTCCAAATTTAAAGCCGGATAATGCCCAACTATCTTGTACTCTAATAGTTTGAGATCTTCTTCTTACAGAATCGGCAACCCTTGCAGATTCAATTTCATCTCCATTGGTTCTTACTAATTCACTTTCATAAGCAGCTTTTGTAGCTGCATCAATTTTAACATCACTTTGTGCTGCAAATTGAGGATTTTCAACTAGTTCGCCATGAGTATAGGAAATTGGTATTTTCATTTCTTTTAGTTCTTTTGGTAATAATTTATCCAAAGAACCTTGCATTTGAACATTCCAATTTAATGTCTGATTTCTATTTCCAAAGCGTTCTTCTAATCTATGAAAATTAGGATTTGATTGATTATACGTGGCATTTACAGTACCTAAATCTGCTAATTTTAATTCTGCGGATCCAATTCCTGCCCAATCTGTTGAACTTTCTGGTTCAATAAGTCTTAATTCATCTACCCACATATTTGTAGAAAGATCTTCGGGGAAGCTTCCTGTTGTTGGATTTGCTATACCATATCCAACAAACTGTATTCTTGTTAAAATCGGATTCCCTTTAATGATATACTGAGTTTCTACAGGGATAGCAAATCCAGGATCAAAAACTGATGATGTATCAATAAAGCGTTCGGATGGATCTACAGGAACTTTATTTTGGGCCGCAACTTGCGATCTTTTTTCTTTTACAGATGTTAATGTTGGTAAGTCAATTTCTATGTCACGCCATCCTTCTAATAGGGGACGTCTTATTTCATAATAATTAGCAGAATCTAAACCAAAGCGCACAAATGCCTGTGCTTTTGGGCTTGCCCCATAGGGAATTAAATTTGGCATAGATCCATCGCCATGTAAAAAGAATTTTAATTTTTTATAATAAAACACATCCAAATTTCGCATAATTCGAACTGCCATCCTTTCTTGTCCGGCGGGTAGGTTTTTCACGCCTACAGATAAAGACTGTTCATTTAGGCGAACATCCTGCATTGGGTCTGGATTATTAATTTGTCTGGGGCGCTGTACTCCAGGCGGTAATGTATATTTATCCGGCAATCCACTATTTTCTTCAACACCTACATATTGAACACTTAAAATGCTATCATTGGCATTTACATTTGGTTGATATCCATTATTTCTAATCCATTGTCCACCTGTAAATTTCCATTCTGCTACATTTAATACTATTGGTGCGCCCTTAAACCACACTCTTACGTATTGAATATTGGAAAAGGTTGGATTTCCAACTGTTCTTGTAGGACGTCTTAAAGGAATCCTGAAAAAATACCAACCAGCCCCTTGTTTACCTTCACCAACAATTTGGGGATTTCTTCTTGCATCTAAATCGAGATTAACTTTATAGCTAAAATAACTATTATCTAAAGCAATAGTTTGGCCATTATTATTATTCAGAATTTCTCTATCTGGGAATTGTCCAGATTCAGCAAGAGTTGCATTATTTTCAAAATTATTATAAAACCTAAACATCGTGTCGGTTTGAAACTGCCTATCAATCAAGAAGTTAAAGTAATAATTGTCTCTGGCAGGATCTTTTTCTTGATTAAGTGGATATGGATATGAAATGCCAGGTATAGAAGAATTCTTTTCATCTTGATCACTGATTCCATCATATCCTACATCTTCACCTATATCTATGATATTATTTGGTATTGGACTTTCTTTGGTAATGCCATCTTCGGTATTTAAGGTTGAATTTCCAATGACATCTTCGCTGATTTGTCCTAAATCTATCCACATTTCTGAATTAGAAAATAAGACATCGAATTTTACCACCATTTCTAGATAATCAATATTTTCTGTTTCAAAATTTGTGTTAAAAGTTGAAAATAAACGCTGAATACCACCCCAAGTTCTATACTGATTTCTTGATAAATAGTCTAAATACTTTGATGAATCTTGTTCAAAAACCGGATTTAATCTATCTACGAAATTTGGATTTCTATTGTAAATTCCACGATATTCAGGAAAGAATCTAAGTTTTAAATCATTGATTGTTGTTAATCTGCCTCTGGTATCTCGATTTGGATATACATCTGTAATGGGAGTTTGACCCAAGAAATATTGATACCAATAGCTTTGACCTCTAAACCATGATTCTGCTTTTGATAGTGGATCATCATATAAGGTGGAATCTTCTGGTATTGAAATATGAGACCATTGCTGAGGGGTTAATCCTAGTGAAATACTTCTTTGTGCTCCTTCAAAATCATCTACATAAGCAACTGCTGCACCATTATCAGAAGGTATATCAGAAATCCTTTTATTTGGCGTGGGTAGCATTGCTGCTACTTCCCCACGAAGCGTTAGTGTGGATTTTTCTTTCGTATCATAAAAAGGCATCGCATCTAATGCTTTTGTTAAAAAAGGTAAAGTAAGATTTAGATTACCATCAATGCCAATCATCGTGTTTGATACTGGTTCTTCATTTACTCTAACTCTATCAAAAATCAAAGCTTGATTATAATGCATAAAAGTTAAACCAAGATTTCCGCTCCCTGATCTTCTTTTGAACACTTCCATATCTGCTCGTAAACCAAGCATTGTTCTTGTTGCAAGATTGAATAAGTCATTTTGTTCATATTCAATGCTCAGATTAGCATTTGGTAATGATGCCCTTGGATTTGTTAATGTAACTTGTCCTGTAAAATACTCTACATAATAGTCTTGATTTTCTTTTAATGGTGAACCATCTAATGTAACTTTTACGCTTCCTGGTGATAAATTGAATGCTCCTAAAGAGATTTTACCTCCACCAGTATTCATAGTTCCAGTCGCTTCTCCACTTATTAAAAATCTATCTCTATCATTAGATCTTTTAGCAATTTCTACGATTTCATTATAAACTTGTGGATATCGATATCTATTGGCTATTTGTGGAGAACCTTGTGCAGCAAAATAACGAACTAATCCACTATCAAAAGGCATCCTTTCAGGGAATATTATTTCGCCTCTTACTGGATTAAAAAATGGTGATCCTTGTTGTTGATATTGAACTGGCAATTGTGAATTTGGCGTTGTACCACCAGTACCTCCTGTATTGCCAGTATTCATTTGATTTTGTTGTTGCTGTTGTTGCGGACTCCCCAAATCGAACATTCCATCTGGTTTAGCTGTTCCATCTGAGTTATTTACTCTGTCAACACCAAGTATAGTAACAACTTTATCACTAGATCCTTCTAATACATCAGAAGAATCATTATTTGCCCTCATATACCATATATTTAATTTCAAATCTGCCAGATTAACATTTGTTTGGCCGATACTAAATATATTTCTCATCTGGCGTTTCCATATAGTAGAAAACCCAGGTTGCATATTTGGACGATATACCAATTTTAATAATAAAGTATCTTTAGGCTGTAAAGTATTAGAAATAGTTCCAAAATCAACATCATCTGATGCATCGCTGGTAGGACCTTCTATTCTATATGCTACGCCATAGCTTCTATCTGTTTTAAGACCTGTAATTGTCAATCTTCCCAAATTCTCATCATATTGATAGAATTTAGGATCTAGTTTTAAATATTTTCCTCTTTCTGTAAATCCCGCTACAGGAGGAATGCTTTTTAATGAAGCTGGATAATAAGAGGGGATTGCTCCTACACGATTAATTGCATTTAAGGTATCAATTAAAATTCCTTCTGCTGCCTGCGATGCTTGTTGAACATCTACTGTCGATTCATAAACTTCTAGTAATTTAATTCGATTATATCGAGCTTGAGGAGTATTTGGCAATAATGGTATCTGAGCCTTGTAATAAGTATCCCAGATTCCAAAATATGCAGTATCTAAAAAGAAATTCTTTTTATCATAATCATATGCATTTAGTCTGAATGGTTGTCTTAAAGTACCTCCGCCAGATACATTTACTCGTTTTGATTCGCCGCGTCTTTGTGATACAACTGTTTTGAGATATACAGGACCAAATTGGAAATCGGTTCTTATTCCAAATAAGCTTTGGCTTCCCCCAATAAGAGTAGATGGTGTTGGAAATTGAATATTTCCTACTTCAACTCTTTTAAAAATATCATCATCATTACCAGAAAAACCAACATTAAATCTATTATTTAAATCAAATTGCTGCCTGGTATTCCAGTCTACTCCCAGCTTTAACTTATCACCAATCTTTCCTGTGACATTTAAATTTATATCTTGCGTAAAAAATGGTCCAGATTGCGTTTGCCCAAATGGAGAAGCTGTCCCCATTTTTTGAGAATCCCATTGCCATCCTGCCCGAACATTAACATCGCCTGCTACATTGATACTAATTTCCGGTTTACCAAATATGCTTGAAATTGGATTGGGTGGAACTGGAATACTTAATCCAGTAGCTTGACTTAAAATACCAGCTATATCAGAAGAAGACATAGCTTTTTTTAAATCATATGATTTAACCATTGAATCCCATATTCTGCCTCTCTCTTTTTCTTTTCTGAGTGCTAGATATGTATCTAATTGTATGCTGTTTCCTGCAGACATAGATATATCATTAAAGGATTCTGTCTTCCTTACATCGGTAAGAGTAGAATCGATTGTCACATTGATATCATAACCAGGCGGAATTTTTAATGAATTGAATCTGTCTTTGCCGAAATTTCCTCTGAAATTATTTTTGGGGACAAAAATTCCAGATAATGGTAATGGTTGATTGGCTGATGAGTCTTCGGAAACTTGATATTCAAGATAAGAAAAGGAGGGCCTTAAAAAATAGCTATTGCTTATTAATAGTGCAGCTCTAATTGATGTAAGTACTAAATCACTGCTTTCTAATTCTGCACTATGCACTGCATAAGTGTTCATGCTCAATAGATATATTGAACCTAGAATTATAGAGAGAAAACATTGACCTATCGTTCGCTTCATTCTTTCAACAATAAATAATGCAACCAAAACAGATTTGTACTGCTAGTTGAATTGAATAATTCGATAATCTATTCAATTGCTATTAACGTTATACAATTCAGAAACACAATAAAAAATTGTACCAATGGCGCAAATATTGACTCAATTTGTTGAAATAATGATATATGTTGAGTGCAAATTACTTTGTGAAAAGCAACTCAGCAAATATTTTACAAAAAAACAGAAATATTTTTTGCTTATCTATTAATTATTAATGGTTTACAGCTTGTATAAATTCCTGCCCTAAAGATGCAATAATAAATTCCTGGAGCTAAAAACTCTGTAGAAAATGGAATAGATTTATGTTCATTTGATTTCATATGTCCATTATATAGTTCTAATAACTCTCCGCCTTGTACCGAACAAATAATTATCTTTCCTGGAATATCATATGGAGAAAAACATTGGATAAGCGCTTGTTCAGAATGATTCATTGCTTGATACACATCAAATGTAAACCCACCTAAAGCAATATGAATATCTTTATAGCCTTCTCCACAAACTGAATCTAGTGTAAAAGAGCCACTTATTGGTGGATTAATTTTGAAAAAATTAGGGCAATCTTCTCTTCCAAACTTTGATGAATCTTTCTTAATTGTTATAAAGTTTTTTTCATTTGGTGCTGCTATATATGTATCAAATACAAGATTAGCTAAAATTGGATTTTCAACAAAACCATCACTTTTAGTTTTTATAGCTAATTCTATCTGTGTACTTGTTCCTATTTGTTTTTCTGTTACATATACATTGCTATTTGCTGTTGCAGTACCTTCAGTAAATACTGTATCAAAACGAAAGGCATAGGAATTATCATATAGTATAGATGTTTTGAAAGATGAAGCGTAGAGTAAAGACTTAGATCCAGAATCAATCTTAACTGGGATGAAAACTTTTTTACTTGGTGCACTTTTAACATTACCAATTGAAAGTGAAATAATTTCTGGTACTATACCATTTCCCCTAAGAAAAATAGTGTCTCTCTGTAGTGATTGAGTATTAGCATTCCTTACAGAATTTGATATCAAAATGAGGGTATCTTTGCTTATGCCAGAAGTTGAAGATTTTGGTGTAAAACTAATTGTATAAATTTGGCTTTTATTAGAATCAATTGTTAATTGACTTTTTGGTAAGATATCAAAATCTCCTTTACCTACAGTCGACAAAAACTCTGGTTTATATACAATCAAATTTAAATTTCCAGAATTGGTAATTTTAATTGTTCGAATTTTTGAAATACTATCACATACAGTATTCTCTTCTGACGGAACCACAATATCTTCGAATTCAATTGTATCTTGATCTTTTACGAAAACAGGGGCTTGCCCTCTTCCTTTGATGTCGAAAGTAATTATACTATCGGTTGGACTATTCCTCACTCTTGATTTAATATCTG
>JALRHN010000040.1 GCA_023259575.1 Candidatus Kapaibacterium sp.
ATGGATTTTTTTACCGTTCAATTTAGCAATCCTGTCGATTCGGTAGAAGCTTGGGTTCGTGAATTAGAGCAATGTATTCAATTTGTAAAAAAAGAAACCGGAGCAGAAAAAGTAATTCTCATAGGTTATAGTATGGGTGGACTAACAGGCAGACATTATCTGACAAAACACATAAAAGATCATCATGTACAACGATTAATTACAATTGGTTCACCTCATCAGGGTTCTGCATTTGCTAAAGTTTGGAATTGGAAAACTGGTCTGATAAAAGCATTAGAAAATCATCCTGACTTATTTTCTAAAACACTTTTAGAACAAGGATTAGAGCTATTACGAAGTGCCGAGAGCGATGTCCCATTTCACTCACCAGCTATAAGAGATTTAAGAAGACCAGAAGATGGAGGATGGTTTGTACAACAATCTGGAAAAAAAGAACATCCTTTAGATGTAGAGTATATAAGTGTTATTGGTGATGTTGATATATCTAAAGAGATAGCACAGTTCAATAAAAGTGGTGCTCAAGAATTAATGCGAAGAGTATTAGGAATCATTGGTTTTGGCATAGAATCTTTATTCGAATCTGGTGATGGAGTTGTAAGTACGAAAAGCCAGACGATAAATGAATTACCATGGTTTCAGTCTCAACCAGGCAGACAAAGAATATCACATACTATTAAATTACAATCAGTACATGAAGAACATCTTAAAAACAGTAATGAAATTCAAAAAATATCTTTAGAAGATCAACCCGAATTTAAAGGTGCTGAAATTTATAGAGATATGTCAAAAAATAGTAGAGTTCTTGTAATTGATTATATAGATTATTTACCTAAAAAGGAATGCTCTGTTTCTGTGTCATTTATCTCTAAAGAAAAATCTATAAAGGTAGAGATTGATAAAGATAATATGAGTATTTCACATCGTGGCTCTAAGGGAATGATGTGTTCTGCTTCTATTGAATTTCCCAGTGAATTCTTGCTTGAAACTGATATAGAGTGTTTGATTACCATTAAGAATAGTTTTGGTAAGCAATGTACAGGCTCAAAAATGTGGAAAGGAATACAGTAAACTCAGAAAAGATTGTGCTTTATATTTCACAATAATATCAATAAGGACATAGATATGGAGCAATTATGGTCTCCGTGGCGCTCTCAATATATCGATTCATTCTCATTACCAAAAAGTAATGAAGAATGTTTTTTATGTACTGCTGCAAGCCCAGATATATGTGATGATTTACTTATTACAAAAGGTGAGCATTGCTTGATAATTATGAATAGATTCCCATATAATGCTGGACATCTTTTGATTGCTCCATTAAGACATTGTGCAGATCTCTTGGCATTGAATGCAGATGAATATCAAGAAATGATGAATTGGACAAAAGTTATGACAGCAGTTATAAGAAATCTATATGCACCACATGGATTTAATATTGGTATTAATCTAGGACAAGCTGCCGGTGCCGGTGTGCCTGGACATCTCCACATGCATATAGTTCCACGATGGAATGGCGATACTAATTTTATGAGTACAATTGGTGATCTTAAAGTGATTTCTCATTCAAATAGTACTATTGCTAAAGAGATTAGAAATGGATTAGTTCATGTTCAACAACATGGTTTAGATTCTATCATAGAAAAAGGTGCTTCGCTATGAAGCATATACATAATGGAGTTTTTTCTGGGGGAAGAGTTGCAGCAAAAAAATCTCTAGGACAAAATTTTCTTACAGATAAAGGAAAAGCAGAGAAAATTGCAATGCTTATGGAAGCTCATTCTGGAGATCATATTTTAGAGATTGGGCCAGGTTGTGGTGATTTAACTAAGTATTTATTGCATACAAAAGCTCATGTTCACGCAATCGAGTTAGATCCAAGAGCTTTAGAAGTTTTAGATGATGAATTAGGATCACACCCTTTATTAAGCCTTGAACATGGAGATTTTTTGAAGTTTCCTTTGCAAAGTTATGCCCAAAAGTTCATTGTAGAAGAAAATGGAATCCACAAGCCTACATTAAAAATTGCTGGAAATATTCCTTATTATATTACTTCAGAGATCTTGTTCCGTTTATTCGAACATGCTGATGTATTAGAAAGAGCAGTAATAATGATGCAAAAAGAAGTTGCTGATAGAATTTGCGCACATCCAAGAACAAAAGAATATGGAATACTTTCTATTGCAGCTCGATTCGTTTCTAAGCCTAGCATAGCCCTTAAAGTACCCGCTGGTTGTTTTACACCAAAACCTTCGGTAGATTCCGCTGTTGTTGTGTTCGATTTTACTAAAAGAAGTATAGAAATAGATCAATATAAACGTATACAGCCACTAGTTAGAGCTGCTTTTGGACAAAGAAGAAAAATGCTTTCTAATGCTTTAAAATCGTATATACAGTCTATAGAACAAGAAATACCTGATTCGATTAAAGCTATGCTACAAAAAAGAGCAGAAGAATTACTCCCTGCTGATTTTGTTGTTTTAGCTGATATATGCATTCCAATTAAAAAATAACATAGCATTTTTACTGTCATGAAATATCATATTTCTACGCTATCAAAATCTTTAGATGTAAAACAAATATTCCGAGCATCAGAATGGTATTTTTTAAGTGTTCTGAGCATATATACTGTTTTAGCCTTACTGTTTTTTTCTGAAATTCCTATTGTCAAAACCATTCTATTAGAAAATATTTCTATCGCAATAGGTTTGATTTCACTTGCTGCTTTATCTAGATATAAAGCTGGCTCTTTATTCTCATTTTTACATACTTTTTACCATCTTCCAATTATCTATCTTTTTTTTATTCAAGTATTTAGCTTTATCTCAGTATTAAATCCTAAAGATTATGATCAAGTGTTAATTTCATGGGATTTTTCATTATTTGGGGTCAATCCTACTCAATGGTTGCAACAATATTCACATCCAATTCTTACTGAATTTTTGCAAATAGCATATGTATTGTTTTTCTTTCATGCATTTACTCAAACCATTGAATATTATAAGAAGGGAAGAATGGAAGATGCGGATTTTGTTACAAGAACAATTGTTTTTGGCTTTTTATTATCCTATTTAGCATACTTCTTTTTACCTGCGATTGGGCCAAGATTTACTCTTCATGATTACTCTCTTTTAAATAGTGAATTACCAGGTATTTGGCTCACTGAACATTTAAGAACAATCATAGATTCTGGAGATGGGGTTCGATTAGCAGATATCAATCCTATGTCTCAAGTGCATAGAAATTGTATGCCAAGTGGCCATACAATGATGACATTGATGAATATGATCATTGCTTTTAAATTAAGATCCTCATTAAGGTGGATTTTCTTTTTTATGGGTATTAGCTTGATTTTTGCAACAATTTATCTTCGTTATCATTATGTAGTTGATGTTCTATTTGGTATCGTATTTGCATTCCTAGCTTTATGGTTAGAACCTAAATGTTATAGATTATTATTACGATATAATCTGATAAAAAAATAAATGTGATTCATGATTAAACCATTTATTATGTTAAAAGCTCAAAGTGCATGAATTCGAATTTAATTATTTCATTATTTAATATTTTTTTGGAGAACCATTATGCGTTCATTAATAGTAGCAATCTTAATTGCTTTAGGTATTACAGCAGGAGCTCAGGCTCAAGATAAAGCCGCAAGTAAAGAAAAAATTCAAAGCGGAAAAGAACAAGTTAAATCTGGTGTATTAATTGTGAAAGATGCTAAATCTGATGCAAAAGAGTTAAGAGAGCAGGTTAAATCTGGTCAAATGACAAAAGAAGAAGCTAAAGCACAAATGCAACAAGCTCGTCAGCAAGTAAAAACAGCAAAAGAGCAAATTAAATCTGGAAAAGTTCTAATTCGTGAAGGTAGAAAAGAACTTCGCGAAGCAAAAAAAGGCGGAAAATAAATTGAAGAGGTCTTTACCTCTCGGTATCAAGAAACTCTTTTTCCATTATTGGATCAAGAGTTTTCTTGTTTTATTATGCTCATCTATTGCTATTGCACAAGATTTGCCAGTTTCCGTTGATGATAGCACTGATTTTGACATTGAGATAATTCAGGATTCTACGGAAGTACTATTAGATACAATATCTTTGGATTCTGAATTAGCAGAAGAAGAAAGTAAACCATGGTCTTTTACTGCTAGTGGTATGATTAGAAATAAGCAAATCCAGAATGGAGTAGATGTTTCTGGAAATAATTCAGTTGGAACAATTAGCACAGATATTTATCATGAGAATGGTTTCTCTGCGGGTATGGATATATCTAGAAGAATGGGGGAGATAAACCCAGGATATCAAAGTACAGTTGCCAGAATTGGATATACATATTCTGTTTCAGATTGGTTAGATATTAGTGGATTGTTTACTCGATATCGATATGCAACGGATTCTATTAATCCTGTAGCGGGTATTCCAAATATGATTTCTGTTTCAGCTACTGCTTATTTTTCTGGAATATTTACCGATATCACTTTTGACAGAATGTTTGGGGTAAATACTGAATCTGTATCGTATATTTCATTAAATCTAATGGGTATGATGTCTAGTGCAGATTTTACTATAATGCCTATAGGTTCTGTAGTGTTGACTAGATATCAACTTGAAAGCAAAAGATTAATTAAAGCATTACCAAGTAAAGTGAAAACAGTTACAGCATTAAGTTTATGTTCGATTGGATGTAGCTTGCGTTATAAGATTTCTGAAAAACTCTCTATTATCTCTACACCTAATATCATGTATACCCCTGATAAAAGTCTTTCCTATTCAGATCTTCAATTTAGTATTTCAGGTGGATTACGATATTCAATAGATTGGTAAAATTCTATCAAACATTCTTGTTGATTATGTAGATTGCCTGAGTCTATCTATATAAAGAATGCTTATGAAACAGAATATTACTATAAATGGTTTAACATTTACCCCTTTTATTTCGGCAGAAACCATACGCATAGCTGTAATGAATATTGCTAAGCAAATCCAGAGTATTTATGATCCTGAAGATGAAATCTTAGTTCTTATTGTATTGAAAGGATCTTTTATTTTTGCTGCTGATTTAATAAGACATTTACATTTACGATGTAAAATAGAAATGATTAGAGCATCTAGCTATGGGGATGGAATGCAATCTAGTGGAGAAGTACACCTTACTATTCCACCTTTAGATATAAAGGGGAAGCATATACTGATTATTGAGGATATCATTGATTCTGGACGCACTTTAGTTGCCTTACATAATAGGCTATTACAAAAACAACCTGCATCAATCCACATTGCAGCATTACTTTCTAAACCAATTGAACACCAATATGACCTTTCAAAAGCATTTGTAGGATTTGAAATACCCTCTCTTTTTGTTATTGGTTATGGACTAGATTATCAAGAACTTGGTAGAGAATTATCCGATATATATCAATTAGCCGAGTAATCGATTAAGGAGGCACTATTTTGGTGCTATCATCGGGAATTTCCTCTTTAACTTTGTCAGTTCCTAAAAATGGAAGGGTTTTGGGTAATATAGAATTAAAAGGACTATTAATTTTAATATCAGGTACTAGATTTTTAAGCGTACTTTTAATCTTAGATTCTTCTTTTGGTTCTTCTTTGACTGGAATAATTTCTTTTGTTACAGTAGGTTTAATCATTGAGCTTGAATCACTCAATGAATCAAGCGACTGTTGTTTTAATGAATCTACTTGATTATTCAATTTCGAAGAATCCATCTCTGCAGGAGTTTTAATCTTTCCTGTACTTGGATTATATAATCCACTTTGGAATGCAAGTGCCATTTCTAATCCAGCTCTGATATCTTTTGTATATTCAGATTGAGGATATCTTTCTACCAATATGCGATAGTAAAATACTGCACTATCTCTGTTTTTAATATTGTTCTCGAACATCCATCCCAAAGCATATAATGACTTCGGAGCCCATGGTGATTCTCTATCAGCTTCAGCAATTCTTAAGAATTGTCTTGCCGCAAGTTCATAATTACCAGTTGTTCTAAATCTTGTTCCAGATGAAAACAATTCTGCTAAAGTATCAATTACAATGGCTTCAGTAAATCCTAATTGAATTCGTGCTTCTTGTCCATATGGAGTTTTTCCATAATTATAAGCAAGAACCTCTTGTAAAGAATCAGCTAATTCAGGTTCTGATTGAATGATGCTCCTTTGATATCCATACATATACTTTGCAATATTTGTATCCGTTTGGACGGCTTCCAGAGCAGCTTTTTTATAGTAATATAAAGCAGAATCTTTTAGTTCTAATTGTTCATGAATACGTGCTAATTGAAAATAGGCATAACTTTTTTTATGAAGCATAGTATCAGGCAAAGTACCTTTTACACCTACACTATCCATAATCATTAAGCCTTTATCAAGCATTTGTTGCTTATTCATCCAATCAGACAATAAAGAATGGTATTTAGTAGCAGCTTCGCTGATGACAGATTTTACTGATTTAGCCTTTGTGAAATAAGCTCTAGCTAAATTATATTTACCTTCTTTAAAGAAGCTCATAGCCCTTTCAAAAAAGGTAATAGGTATAGCAGGATTTGCAGCATATTTTTCTGCTTCTCCTTCTATTTTATTTAATGAATCAAGATCGCCTTTAAGTCTTAAATAACGTAAACGTTCTGCAAGAATTGATGAACGCCAATCTTTATAATTTTCATTATTATCTAAATCATTCAGTATTGTTTCTGCTTCTTTAAAACGTTTTAAGTAGAGCAAAGAGGAAGCTCTTAATAAATCTGCTTCAAATTCGGCAATCAGTTCAGGGCTTTCATCTAGAACTTTTGCATATTCTTTTTCTGCTTTGTCAAATTTGCTTAATCGATAATACAAAGAAGCCAATTCTAATTGCCATCTAGCCCTAATCTCGCCATCTTCACTTTGGGAAATTGCTTGTCTATATGGCCTTAAAGCACCTTCTTCATCTTCTTCAAACAAAGCTTGTTCAGCCATAAATCTAAATGCTTCTGATAAAATATCATATCGTTGTTTATACCAGGCAATATCAACAGTTCTGGATAACATGGTTTTTCCCAAAGCATACTTACGTTCAATTAAATATGTTTTGGCTAACAGTAAATGAGCATCTGGTGAATAATCACCCATTGGAAATCTATCTATCAATTCAGAGCATTTAATCTCGCAAGAAACCCATTCATTTTTATAGAAAAATGATTTTGCCATCAGTAGCAATGTCCCTTCTATAAAGTCTGATTTAGGATGTAATTTCAGGATCTTAGATCCCTTTATTATCACTGAATCTAATTTGATTGCTACGGGCTGAAGCCTTCCTGCATCTATGATAAGATCTTTTAAAAATTGTGGTATTTCTGCTGGACGTCCAAGGGCTTTTGCTCCAAAACGTGATCCACTATCAATAGGTGTAATTGCTCTGGGCTTTTGTCTTTTTAAGATTTCAGATCCCTCAAAATCATATTCAGATTCCCATAATAAGCGGTTCATATTATAATAGGTATTAAAATATGTAGTGCCATTATCATATGTTTTACAACCCGAAACACTTAAGACAATGATGGTGATAATGAAAGATGTCCTAGAATATATTCTATGAACAAAAGAAGAAAGTATATGTATGAATGTACAAGACATTAATTACCCTTATAACGGTATTTTGTACCTGATGGGAATGGATTTGTGAGACGAAAATCGTCAAAACCGCTATTATCTACAAATGTAAACTGTCTATTATCCTGATAAATCCAACGTGCATAAGATCTTCCATCGGAAGACCGTGGCGTTTTATCTGTTTGGAATGGTGGCCCAAGTATGATATATACCATTCCCATATCTGTCATCCATCCATCTGTATATGATCTAAAATTCTTATTAGCAAACTCTATTCTTTCATAATATTCTTCAAATGCTTCATTGCGTGATGATGCTGGTGTTGGGTCTAGATTTTTCCAAAATTCATCAAATAATCTCTTTTGTTCATCTGGATCTTTCGATGATTTAATGATGTCTATATCTGCCTGCATTGCTACAAATCGCAATTGTTTTATTGCTTTTTCTAAATCTGTATAGACCATTCCATTTATTGTTTTTTCAATTGAAAGAGATCTTCTAGTTGTTGCGAGTATACTATCAGCTATCACGCCATTTTTCGATTCTTTAGCATATAATTGTATTGTATAATCTAGTGCTTTTAAGCTGAGAGCTTGCTTTACTGGCATATAGATTTGTTGCACCTTTGATGTTCCAGCACTATACATTATTGGCTCTGATTTTAAAACCACTTTATCATTATTATAGATCTCATAAAACATTGCTAATGTATCATTACTTGGATTTCCATGATGATATAATTCATAAAACAGGAAAAATCCATCGGATAAATCTGCGATATTATCTGAAATATGAGGCGTTATAAGTATCTTTCCATCTGTTTTTTCTTCAATCGAAGAAGCAAACATGATACTACTCATTTGATATGTAAATTGCTTGGAATCAGCCAAATATAATTGAGGAATTTCTATCTTTTTTTCATGTCTATAATCCGATTTACCTAAAGCATCTTTAACGATGATGGTAATTGAATAATTACCCTTTGGAAGCATTGAAATATGTTGATTATAATCAAATTCGGCATTTGCACCCCTTGACTGTTCATATTTTTCAACGAATAAAGATTTATCTATTTTTTTTTCGAACCATTTTTTACCAGAATCATCTTTTATGGAAATAATTAATTCATACATTCCCTGAAAACCTAAAGGGACAGGAGTAAATTGTAATGCTTGATATGGTACAAGACAATATACATCTACTCTAGCTAAACTATCTATATCACTTTTAAACCAAAGAATATCACTAAATATTGAATGCTGTTCTTTTTGTTCCGAAATTTTGTTAGAGAATTGAGCCTTAACTTTACATGGAAAACATAGCAATACACACAATATGAAATATTGATACAGATGTATTTTTGAGCTATGAAAAATTTGCATAAAAAATCTACAAACGTTTAACTGTTAATTCTTTCTATAATACCACCACCAACTACATCATTCTCATGATATAGTACAATAGATTGTCCAGGAGTAATTGCCCGTCTAGGTTCTTGAAATACTACATGTAATTTACCATCTTCCTGTAAAGAGCACATTGCAAGAGCTCCATCATCTTTATATCTTATTTTGACGGTAAATAATTCTGGCTTGTTAAGGCTTTTACAAGAAATAAAATTCACATTACCAGCAATTAATTCATGTGAAAGCAAATCAGCATCTGTACCAACTTCCACAGTATTTGTATCTGCAAGTACATTTAACACATATAAAGGTTCTGGATAACTGATACCTAATCCTTTTCTTTGTCCTACAGTATAACCATGATAACCAGTATGTTGTCCTATTTCTTTCCCATGCATAAGAATTGGTCCACTTCCAGAAATATCTTCGAGATTTGGTACCATATCGTGAATAAATCTCTTGTAATCATTATCTGGTATAAAACAAATCTCATATGATTCAGGCTTTTTTTCTATTCCAAGATTAAAACGTTCTGCTTCTGCTCTAGATTGTTCTTTTGTAAATCCTGTTAAAGGGAAAATAGTTCTAGATAAATGCTCTTGCTTAAGGCCCCATAAAGCATATGTTTGATCTTTTCTATTGTTAGTATCTCTTTTTAAATGATATCTATCAGTGTGTTGATTATAGGAAATTTCAGCATAATGGCCTGTGGCGATCCACTGAGCTCCAAGAACATTTGCCTTTTTAATCATTTCGCCCCATTTAATTGTTCGATTGCATTTAACACAAGGATTTGGAGTATTTCCTGCTAAATAGTCTTCAACAAAATAATCGATAATTTCTTCTTTAAATGTGTCTGACCAATCAACCACATAATGAGGAATTCCAAGTGCATTACAGACGCGTCTTGCATCATTAATTCCATCTAAAGAGCAACATGTAGAATCATTTCCAACATTGCCTCCTATATCTTCATATCGGTATGTTTTAATGGTAATGCCAATAACTTCATAACCCTGTTCATGCAATAAACATGCTGCAACAGAGGAATCTATACCGCCAGACATACCAACAAGTACTCTTTTTGGATGTAATTTCATTACTATTATCTAAAAAATCTTGAAAACTGAACCTTGTAGACGATGCAAAATACTTATTAGTTAATAGTTTTTCTTTTACTATCTGAATTACATTCAAAAAAAAATAGTAATGAGTTATTTTTACACGTTCTTACTTTTACATAAAAAGAATAGATTGATTCTTGATTATGTAAAATCAGGTGATTTTTATGAAAAATTCTATCAAACATATTCTGCAATTTGTACTTGGTTATGAGCGTTATTTATATTGGTTCTCTATCTTTATCATTAAAACGCTGCCTTGGAAAAAAAATGAAAGTGACTTTGTTGTATTCAATTCTTTGATAAAAGGTGATGGACTGATTCTAGATATCGGAGCAAATATTGGCGTTATGACATATCATTTAGCAACCAATCATCCACAATCAACAATCATTGCTATAGAACCAATCCCTTCTTGTTTTCACACAATTCAACGAATAAAGAATAGATATTCATTGCATAATATTAATATAATGCAAACAGCCTTGGGTAATTCAATTGGACACATTCATATGAATATTCCAATAATAGGGAATGCCAAACAACAAGGTTTAAGCCATATTGCTGATATTCCACAATGGCAGCATGAAGATGGAGAGATTCTTGAGTGTCCTATCACCACTGTAGATAGTTTGATAGATCAATTTGATGATAAATATCCATTAATAGCAATAAAAATGGATGTAGAAAATTATGAATCCCATGTTATTGCTGGGGCTTTACAAACATTAAAGCATTTTAAACCAATTGTTTATTGTGAATTATGGGATAATGACAATAGATATGAATCAATACAATTAATGGAATCGATTGGTTATACAACAATGGTATATGAAAATAGTCAGCTAACACATTTTCGGCCAGGCATATATAAAGGCTTAAATTTCTTTTTTATACATGAGTAAACTTTTATTGTCTATAATGATGTTAAGAGTACTCGATATACCAAACTCATAGATCGATATTTTGAACCTAGGCAACTTAACTATTGTCTATATTCAAAAAGTGGATTAATTTGCATCCAATAATATTAAAATTTGATAATATGACCCCT
Organism: Candidatus Kapaibacterium sp.; assembly: GCA_023259575.1. Classification (GTDB taxonomy): domain Bacteria; phylum Bacteroidota; class Ignavibacteria; order Kapaibacteriales; family UBA961; genus UBA961. Next base: position 11,186 of record JALRHN010000040.1, read on the forward strand.
CTACATAATTTTCATATCCCAGTTATGGGAATGGCTTTCTCTATAGATACACCGTTGAAGGTTGCTCAATATGGCATTTCTTCTGTGATATCTATTATGGAAGAAGATTTATTGGAATTAATGCGCGAACATTATTGTAAAAAGTATGATATTCCATTTATTCCTGTACCTAAAAAGCAAGAAGATTCCCGAGCCAAGCGCATTACTGCATATTTAGATATGGTTCATGATTTGATCCAAAAGCAAATGGAAAATATGCTTGCTCAGCCTTTTCAGTTTGGACAAGACATAGTAAAATATTGTGAAATGCTTCCTGATGATTGTCATGTTAAGTTGCTATTTAGCAAAATGTTACATACAGTTGATAATGATGAAAGGTTACTATTAGAGCAAAAGATTAAATCTGAAATTAGGGCTGGATCAATAGATGTAAATATTATGTCTAAAGTTGATAATCTTGGTGCAGCACAAACAGGGGAGCCATTACCAGTTGAACAATCAGATGCATTATCAGCATTACGTGGTTATGCACATAGTAAACTTCACTCTTCAATAGTATTTTCTGCTGGTTATAATCCTCGATTATATGGTTATATATCTGCTTTTGATGATTTTTTCCCAAATCAAGATGGTTATCTAAAAAAGAAAGTAATATTAAAAGTAAGTGATTATAGAAGTGCCTTAGTTCAAGGAAAGATTCTAGCTAAAAAAGGCATTTGGGTTTCTGAGTTTCGTATAGAATCTGGTTTAAATTGTGGTGGCCATGCATTTGCTACAGATGGCTTGCTTATTGGTCCAATAATGGATTCTTTTAAAAATAATAGAATATCACTTCGACAAGAACTATATGAACTTTGTAATCAATCTTTGGTCAATCTTGGTAAAAATATATTCCCAGAAATACCTAATCAGCGTATTACATATCAAGGTGGAATTGGAACTGGATATGAACAAAAGTTTATGATAGAGCATTATGAATTAAGTGGTACAGGTTGGGGAAGTCCTTTTCTATTAGTTCCAGAAGCTACAAATTTGGATGATACTACTTTACAAGCATTATCTACTGCAGAACCAGATGATTTCTATTTAAGTAATGCATCTCCATTAGGAATACCATTTAATCATTTTAGAAAAAGTGGCTCTCAAAAATTACGCGATGACAGAGTTGCCGCTGGTAAGCCTGGAAATCCTTGTGTAAAAAAACTTTTGGTATCAAATACTGAATTTACTGAAGACCCAATTTGTACGGCCTCAATAAAATATCAACGGTTAAAAATAGCTCAGTTAAAGGAAGCTAATTTATCAGAAGAGCAATACAATAAGCAATTTCAATCTGTTATAGAGAAGGATTGTCTATGTACAGGCCTTGGAACTGCAGCACTCGTTAAAAATGATATTCATGATAAGCAATATAAGCCTGAAGGCGTCATTTTATGTCCAGGGCCAAATCTTAAATATTTCTCAGGAATATTTACTTTACAACAAATGGTTGATCACATTTATGGCAGGGCAAATGTTCGTAATAATGTACAAAGACCCAATTTATTCATCAATGAATTAGTTCTGTATATTCAATATTTAAAGAAGGAAATTGATAAGAGCGCTTTAACTCTCAATCAAAATACCTTTAGATATTTGAATTCCTTCAAAACAAATCTATTATCGGGAATAGAATATTATAAAGAACTCAATCAGCAATTTATGGAAGGATGCTGTAAGGGTGTGAATGTAGAATGTCCTGATATGCTAGAAGATCTTCACAAATTTCAAATTGAAATCCAAAATATAGAAATACCCTCTTTAATGGTACCCTCGCATTAATGTAAGGGTTCTATTCTCACGAATAATATGAAAATCTAATGAGTATAAAGGTACACATTCAATTGTGTACCTTTTGTGTTTTCACTATTGATTGGACTTTATACCTATTTATATGTATCATGCAAACTGGATATTTTCTTATATACTATGTCCCAAAATTTGCAAATAGAAAAAAAAAGCCTTCAGATTGATAATCTGAAGGCTTTTTGATTTTTAAAGTATTCTTAGAATGAATAACGAACACCAAATTGCATTTGCATACGAGATAATAAATCACTGTATTGATAAGGATTTTCTTTATCTCTAAAGCTAAACATTGGGGCTCCTACTGGTAAAGCAGTACCATTAATACCAGCAGTATTTCCAGCTGCTGCTAAACCTTCAAAACGAATAAGTGCATCACTTTGATTAGGAACAATTCTAAATGGACTTGAACCTACATTAACAATATCTAAAGTTAATTCTAAATTATGTCCATCAGCAAATGGATTGCGAATATCTGCTGCCAAACGGAAATCGATACGATTATTCCATGGTTCACGAGCAGCATTACGTTCCATAATTGTACCACGAGCAGCATTTAAAGCCTCATCACTAGAAATATAACGATCTAAAGCTGTATAAGCGGCATCTGATCTAGCGATCTTGGTATTTGCTCCAGAACCACTAACAGATACAAGATTAATATCATTGATATCTTTAGGTACATAGATTAAGTCATTAGAGGTTTGTCCATCTGCATTTAAGTCACCATCATATACATATGAAAATGGCTGACCAGAGCGTCCTTCATAAAATACAGATGCTTTAAGAGTAAGTTCTGGCATAACTTCGATTTTATATGCTAAAGAACCTATCATACGATGAGGAATATCAAAATAAGAGCGTGATAATGTAGGAGTATTTGGATTATCCTGAACATAATTAAAACGCCATTGTGAAACTGCTTGAGAAGATAAACCAGAGTTAATATCATACGATGCTGAGTTTGTATAGGCAATCATAGCATCTAAACCAAAAGACCAAGACTTTTGTAGCTGAGCTGATACATTATAGGAATATCCCATATCTGTATTACTCAATAATATAATATTAGTAAACTTAGATCTACCATCTAAGAATCGAGGATTTGTGTTTCTTCCTGAGAAGCCACCATATAC
>JALRHN010000041.1 GCA_023259575.1 Candidatus Kapaibacterium sp.
ATTATTGGCCATTCAGAAAGACGCACCATTTTTCATGAGACAAATGATATTATTATAAAAAAGTGTATTCAAGCCTTGGATTCTGGAATTATACCTATTGTTTGCATAGGGGAATCTTTACAGCAGAGAGAAGAAGGCTTAACTTTAGAAATTATTCAATCACAAATACATGCTATTTGCTCTAATGAGATTATAACTAACCATGAACATGCGCATTCAATAATTTTTGCTTATGAACCAATTTGGGCAATTGGAACAGGCAAAGCAGCACAGCCTGAACAAGCAGAGGAAGTGCACATATATATAAGATCATTATTAAAAGAGTATTTCCCTGAATTTTATCTAACTATACCGCTTTTATATGGTGGAAGTGTTAATGGGGCAAATGCCAAAGAGTATTTCTCAAAAAAAGACATCAATGGAGCCTTAGTAGGAGGCGCATCCTTACAAGCAGGAAGCTTTATAGAAATCGCTAAAGCAGCAATCCGCTAATTACTTTCAAGTATTTTTTTTGTAGCATTTTGTCTGTGGATAAACATAGATTTTATCATAGATTCAACGAATAAAACATGAGCACATAAGCCAAGAACTCCAAGTGGTAACTCATATTGAAAATAGTCTGTCATTCTTGTATATCCATCACCAATATCTTCGAAAACTCTTCTTTGCATCATTGATTTGAAAGGGCCTTTTAACTGAATATCAGATAATAAAGAAGGATATTCAAATTCTACAAATTTCATATGCATTTCTGTTGGGATTAGCTTAAAATGCTTAACAATTAGGTGGACTTCTTGTCCCACTCCGATGGGGTCGCATCTTTTTACCGAAATATCCAAATGTTTTGGAGATATTTCTAATAAATTCTTTGTGTCCGTATGAAACAGAAATGCCTCTTCTTGATGACATTTAATGATAATACTTCTTTCAAAATAATGCATAAAAATAAGCCTCGACACATAAAATAGTATATATATCGAGGCTTAACAGATTTGAAAACAGAAAAGTTTATTCTTCAGGAAATACTTGATTAATTCTTCCATAGACAGTTTCTACATCAGCATTACCATCTATATTAACCATTTTACCAGAAGATTGATAGTACTCTAATAATGGAGCTGTTTGTTCATTGTATACATTGAGTCTGTGACGTATAATGTCTTCATTATCATCTTGTCTTCCCCTTTTCAACATTCTTTGAACAATTTCTTCGCCATCTAAAGTAATATTAATAATCATTTTAATATCTTTTCCAAGTTCGCTTAACATATCATCCAAAGATCTGGCTTGCACCAATGTCCTTGGAAATCCATCAAGGATTGCTCCTTTTGCATATTCAGGTTTTTGGAGTGCTTCTTTTACTATTCCAGTTACAATTTCATCTGGCACTAAACCGCCAGATTCTACATAACTTTTAGCTATTTTCCCCATTTCAGTTCCGGCAGAAATAGCATTTCTAAATGCTTCACCCGTTGATAAATGAAGAATATTTTTTCTTTCAGCGGCAATTGCAGCTTGAGTTCCTTTACCAACTCCTGGTGCACCAAACATGATGATTATCATTGTAACTCCAAAAACTCCAGAACGGAATTCCTAACTTTTTTCTACAAATATACAGGTTGAATGTCATTATTCAATATCTATCTATTCATTCTTACTCTATATTCTCATAGAAATAGACCCCAATAGTGAAAATCCAGGTAATGGATAATTATCAATCATCTCATATCGAGTATTGAGCACATTCCTTATATCAAGTCTTACTATTGTTGTAATATCAAAAAGCATAGTTTGTTTTTCAGCGAAAACTGATAATAGAAAAAAGTCTGATAACTCTGAGTCTCTATTATTATCAGGCAGGCTATATCTAGTGCCAGTATAGTTTATTGATAAGCCAAAAAAGTAAGAAGGAAAATGATAAGAAATAGAGCTAGAAGCTTGGTGCTTAGGAGTATAAGGTAATTGCTTACCTTTAGTAAAAGAATCCACACTATTATCTACAACTTTTCTATAAGAATAAGCAGCTCTAACATGCAGATTAGAAATACTAATATTATCTTGAAAAGTACATTCTAATCCAGATGAATGAGTTTGCCCAATATTTCTTGCACTCCATTGCAAAGGAGATATTGGAATAGCAAATATTTGATTATTAAGATCAATACTATATATATCTAAATCAACAGATCTTCCTAAAGATCTATATGCTAAACCAGCTTCTATATTTATTGAATGTTCTGGTTTTAATTGTGAAGTTCCATAATTGAGATAATAAAGTTCATTAAAAGAGGGTGCTCTAAAATCTTTACTAATTTTTGACTTAATCAGGAAATTTTCTGAAAGTATATAACCTGCAGAAACAAAAGCAGAGCTTGCATTTCCGATATCGCCTGAAAAAAAATCAGCTCTTATTCCAGATTCACATTTGAATAATTCATATTGATAAGAAGCAGTTGTAGAAAAAGCTGCAAATCTTCTGCTGGGATTATTACCTGCATCTGGTTGCAACATTTCTCCAGATAAAGAAGTATATCCGCATTGAAAAGAGCTTTGCATCAATATTTCATTAACTATCTCATATTCCAATGAAGTGGTTGAGATATATTCAGTATTAAGGAATGTGGATTGTACACCTGATTTACCAGCATATTTAGCAAAAGGATCGTTAAAAGTCATTATACCCTTTTTTATAGTACATGAACTGTGAAGTCTAGGTAGAGAAGTTCTATTTAACGTATAATGGAAAGCAGTTAATGATTCATTTTCAGAGAAAACCGCTTGTGCATCTTCAACTTTACCAGACAAAACTGCCCCTGGAACTCCCCTTTTTGTTTGCCTAAAAATCGTAAATGCAGAAAAACTATGTTTATCTAAAGTATCAGACAATGCAGCCCGTGCAAAAACATGCAAAGAAGTTGATTGAGCATTTTGTCTGTTCATCTCTATTGTTTCTTTGAATCCTGCTGGCTGAAATTGAAATGGAAAAGAACCATCATAAGAAAGATAGTCAGAATGAAAAAAGTAATGTGAAGTACTATTGCCCCATTGATAAGACCCTTGAAGAGATCGCTCACCAAAAGAACCTATACTAGAATGTAGTAAAGCATGATTATCAATATTCCTAAATGGGAGATGTATATTTATGAGTCCGCCGATTGCGCCACTACCAGCAATTGTAGAAAATCCACCTTTTTGAACAATATATTCCTGATTGTCTATTATTGGTAAAGTTCCAATATCAAACATGCCATTCTGAGGTGAAGTTAAAGCTATACCATCAATCAAAATAACAGATCTTTGTGGTCCTAAGCCCCGATTAGATATAAGTTTAAGTGATCCTGGACCTCCATAATCTCTTAAATCAGCAGAAGGAATTAATGATACAATAGCATCTAATCTGCGAGAAGATAGAGACTGGATATCTTGAGAATGTAGTTTGACATATGAAAATAATGGCACTCTATTTATTGTATCGATACCTCCATTGGCATTCTTTATTATCGATTTTGTTTTAAATGTTTGTAGTGTATCTTTGTTCTTTAAAAAAGAAGAGCTTTCTTGAGAAGTTTGAGCATATAAATGCACATATGCTACCATACAATACAAAGAAACAGTACTTATAATAGAATTTATTATTAAAAAAAACCTATACATAGGACAATACGTGGAAAAACTTCATTATATTTGCAGTTGTTAGTGGGCGTTCAAAGGCGATTGCCCATTTTTTATTAGTATTAATCGTATTTATTATGGCATTACAACTTCCTTCAGACATTAAAACTCTTTTGGAAGACATTTGTACAACTTTTGATGCAACGCTTATTGACACAGTATTACGAGGCACAAAAGAACTTATGATGCTAGAACTATATATTGATACTCCTAATGGCATTACTTTAGATATTTGTGAAAAAATCAATCGTAGATTATTGGAAATATCTGAAACAAATGAATTCATTAATGCAATTAGAAGCATAGAAGTTTCATCTCCAGGTGCAGAAAGGCCATTACAATACTATTGGCAATATCCAAGAAATATTGGAAGACTATTAGAAATAACATATACACAGGGTGATGCTCAAAATACTGGATTATTTACATTAGTAGATGCTAATTCTGAATTTTGCTCTGTAAAAGAAAAGAATAAATCAAAAAAGAAATCTTCTGATAACGAAGATACTATTTTGACAATACCTTATAATGAAATACAAAAAGCAATAGTTGTTTTACATATGTAAAACTTCTCATTAGATATTAATCTCATCAATTTTGTTAAGTGAACAATGGCACGCCGTAAAGCTAAACCAAAGTACGATAAGAAGCTTATTATTGAAGCATTTGCAGATATGGCCCGTGAAAAGAGCATAGATAAAGATTTGCTCCAGGGTATGTTAGTTGAGACTTTATCTCTTTTGATTCGAAAGAAATATGGTCAGGAAGCAAACTTTGATATTGTTGTTAATATGGACAAAGGTGACTTAGAGATTTATCTAATGCGCACTATTGTAGAAGAAGTAGAAGACCCATCTTTACAAATATCATTGAAAGAAGTATCTACACGTTCTCAAGAAATCTATGAATTAGGTGATGAATTTATCGAAGAGATAACTCTTGAGAATATTGCAGAAAATTTTGGAAGAAGATTGATAGCTTTAGCTACTCAAACTCTCGGCCAAAGGATTCGTGATGTAGAAAAAGACAATGTATTCAATGAGTACAATGATAAAGTTGGAGAAATTATTGTTGGCGAAGTATATCAGGTTCGCCCAGGTAGTTTACTTGTAATGCATAATAAGATTGAAATGAGAATGCCCCGTGAGGAGCAGATTCACAATGAGCGCTACAAGAAAAATATGTCTGTAAAAGCAATAATCAAAGAAGTAAGAAGAATGCAAGGCAGTGGTACACCTGATATCATTCTTTCAAGATCTGCAGATGAATTCTTGGCAAGGCTATTTGAAATCGAAATTCCAGAGGTATACGATGGAATCATCGAGATTAAATCTATTTCCAGAGATCCAGGTGAAAGAGCTAAAGTAGCAGTTCAATCTTTTGATGAAAGAGTTGACCCAGTTGGTGCATGTGTTGGTATGAAAGGCATTAGAATTCACTCTATTGTTCGTGAATTAAACAATGAGAATATTGATGTTATAGAATATTCTTTAGATCCTAAAGTATTTATTGCCAGAGCATTAGCACCTGCAAGAGTTAAAGATATTGCTGTGTCTCCAGATACTAGATCCGCTACTGTATTAGTAGCAGATGATCAAGTTTCTTTAGCAATTGGAAGAAATGGACAAAATGTAAGACTTGCATCAAAATTGACAGGTTATAATATCACCTTGATTAAAGAAGGTGGAGAAGATATTGAGCTCATCGAATTCCGTGAAGAATTAGGAAGAGAAATGTATGACAATATCATTAATCTTGGAATTGATACAGCAAGAGAATTTTTAGAAGCAGATATTTATGAATTACTATCCTTACCAGGAATGAGTAAGCAAACATTGCTTGAAATCCGCCAGATAATTCTTACTGAATTTGATGAACAGGAAATAAGCGAAATATCTCAAGCAATATTGGAAGCCGATGAATTTAGTGATGATTCCGTAGAAGGTTAAGCAACACTTATAAATTTTTCAGTATTTTTTTCACATCAGCCCCAGGTTGTATGTCAGCATCACAAGGTACACGTCTGTTCAAGCTAGCCTCCCAAATTAATATTGGAAAGGATGCTATTGTTGAATTCTTACAAGCTAAAGGATTCACTATTGAAAATAAACCTACAACAATGCTATCTGAAGAGATGGTTGATGTTGTTATGGATAAATTTGCACGCGAGGCCAAAGCAGCCGAAAAGCAACGTGAAAAATTAGAAAAATATCACACTGCACGTCATCCTGAAAAATCAGAGATCGGCAATGAAGATATTCATAATGAAGCTCCACCTTTAGTTCAAGAATCAATAGATAATTCTGAATCATCTAAGATTTCTGACACAATTGAAAGCTTAGAACATATCCCAGTTCATGATATTTCTTCTATAGATACCGCAACAGAACCTATACAAGCACCTAATGATAAAGGCCATTTAGTAGGAACTGTTATAGCTTTAGACAATTCATTTGACAAAAAGAATAAAAAGAAGTCGAATGTAAGTTCGCCAGCTCCTAAAAAAGAAGTTGCATCCAAGTCTGAGCCTCTTCCTGAATCTAAAGATATTGCTGCAGATTCCCCTATTTCCAGAAGTTCAGAAAATGAATCTGATACTAAAGCACCAAAAGAATCTGGAACTTCAATCGATTCTAATCAAGACACTACTCTAGTTATATCTCCTGATGATAATAATGTAGATATATTATCAAATCCAATTTCTACAGAACATGCAGATGTACAACACACTGATGCTAAAGAAATTGAATCTATTGTTGAGACAACTCCAGAAGTAGAATCCAATGATTCTAATAGAAAAAAGAAAAAAAGGATAATGGAGATAGAGTATGAAGCTGGAGCCATGCCTCAGTTACGTGGATTAACAGTAGTTGGCAAGATAGATTTAACGCCTCCACCAAAATCTACTCCACATCAAGGTAATCGTAATAGAGACGATAGGCAACAACAAAGAAGAAATGATAGGCCACAACAAGGTGGTTCTAATCAAGATAGAAGATCTCAAGGACCTAGACCACAAGGAAATGACAAAAAAGAAGGTGGCTTTGAGAGAAGAAATCCTAATGATCGTCCTAATAGATCTCAACAAACACCTAATCAGCATTCTATTGGCGAAAGGCTAAAAGCCAAAAGCCAAGAAGTTGCAATTAAAATTAGTGGCGCTATTACAGATGATGAAACGACTATCAAAACATCAAAGAAACCGCTAAAACCAAATGTAGTAGGAACACCTGGAGTTAAATCCCCAGTTGCAATAGATAAGAAAAAGAAAAAAAATGAATAAAAAAAACCTTCATGTTCAGCACATGAAGGTTTTTTTTTATTTCTTTCTTGAAGAATAAGGTTTCTTTCTGTCATTATATATTCTTGGTTTTCCTGAATCCTTTCTCTTTGGAGCTTCTAGACCTCCACCTATTTCATCAAATTTCTTATATGGCCTGTTTCCTGTCTGGGTATCCTTATCTTTAAAATCTCTTTTAGGAGCTTCATCTCTTCTATAAGAAGATCGTGTAGCATCTTTTCTATCTCTAGAGAATCCGCCACCACCACGAGAATCTTTTCTATCTCTAGAGAATCCGCCACCACCGCGAGAATCTTTTCTATCTCTAGAGAATCCGCCACCACCGCGAGAATCTTTTCTGTCCCTAGAAGAATCTCCTGCACGCTTTAATTCAGCTTCATCTGGTTGAATAGCATTTGCTCTATCTTCGTCTGTAACATCCTGAGCAGGAATAAAATCAAAGGAAGACAGTGATTTTTTAGGTTTAACCGCTAGAGCAGTTATATCTTCTTGTTCATAAGGTTTTGAAGTATATGTTTTATAATAATCTGAAGAAGTAGAAGAATTTTCTTCAAATACGATAACAAATTCACCCTTAAATTTATTTTCAGTGAATTTTGTATGTAATTCAGAAAAAGTACCATAGTGATGTGATTCAAAAGACATAGTAAGATTACATCCAATATACGCTTTGCGATCAGGCATCACTTTTATAGCAGATTCCAACATAGGCAAAAGCCTATATGGAGTTTCCAATAAGACAACTGTTCTAGGCTCAAAGGATAAATCTTCTAATTGAGCAGTTCTTTCTTCTGATTTTCTACTTAAAAAGCCAGCACATGTAAATCTATCCGATCTAAAACCACTTCGAACTAAAGCAGTAAGCAAAGAACTTGCACCAGGAACAACAACAATATTAAGATTTTCTTTTAAAGCTGCATTGATAAGAACTTTACCAGGATCTGCAAAAACTGGAGTACCACAGTCAGAAATAAGAACAAAAGACTCACCAGCTTTCAGCCTTTCAATTAGTACGGGAGTTTGTTCATCTTCATTATGTTCATTTAATTCTTCAAGTTCTTTTTTGATATTATGTTTTTTTAGAAGTAATGCACCTTCAGATGCTTCTTCACAAATGACTGTATCTACAGAATTGATTGTTTTTAAAGCCCTTAATGAGATATCATCATCATTTCCGATTGGAGTTGATACAACATAAAGAGTACTTTCTATTTTCTTATTTTTCATCAGAAGCGCCTGTAAACAGTAATTGGGTTCGTGTACCATAAATAGAATGTACGCGACATAAAAGAGTGGGATAGCTAAGTAGTGAAGATGGAATAGCAATTCTTCCATCTAGACCTTGCCAATCTATAGATGCTGATAAGTCAGCTAATTCCTTACCATGAATATCAAATATTTTTAATGAAATGTCTTTACGAGATTGAACATGAACAGAAATATATTGATCAAATCCTTGCATACCAGGATTAGGGCTGATTTCTATTCTTGGGGTTTCATAATTAATCATTTCTTGAACTGAAGAAGCTATTTCGGTTGAAATAGGTATAGGTAATGTTGATAATCCATCTGCAAAACGAATTCTTAATGCCGTTCCTGATGAAATACCTTGCTTAAGCCTAATTTTAGCATAAGAAATTACCCCTGGTTTTACAATAGTATCAATTGAGATTAAGGAAGCAGATTCGGTACTTGGACGAAACTCTGTTGATAACACTTTTGCAAATTGATTGCCTTTATTGCTTATTGGAATCATTAAATCAATTGAATCATTAGGTGAATTTATAGCAATATAAATTCCTTTGGGATTAGTAATAGGTTCTGGATATAAAGGAAATTCTGGTTGTGTAGAAAGCTTATACATTCTATCAATGATTTCAGGATGATCTACATATGGATTCTTTTTCTTTTGAACACTTGCTATAGACTCGCATCTATCTTTTTCTCTTTGATCTACTGGATCTTTTTTATTCCATTCTCTTAATGTAGTTTCCATACCAGTTAAAAATCCATCCTTATCATATGTACCTTTTCTATTTCCATATCTAGTACAATAATACAATAAGCTTCTGGCAATATTTCCTTTACTTGCATCCCTTGGTTCAAATGTTGTATCAGATGAGCCTGTAGGCAATCCTAATTTTGAACCTCCAACTTCCCAAAGTATGCTTCTAGTAACTATTCCAAATGGATTATTAGATCTTTTCTCATTCGATTTAGAATCAGTAGGATAAAGATGATATATATCAGTACGAGCAGGTTCTTTATCAGAACCTTTGCTTTGAGGCCAAGAGTGTTCGCAATTAAAATCATTTGCATTTGGAATGCCAGTAGTTTGGATTTTTCTACCTGTATAAATGCATTCTACAAATCCATTTACATTGTCGGCTTTTCCAAACATATGAGTTCTAGCATCTGAATAACTATATACTGTTTGATTTTGTAGATATGCATTTAAAGCATTATATAAAGCTTGCCCTTCTAAATTTTGTGTAAATGCAAATTCAGTGTCTTGATATTCACTTTGAGCTTTTAATATGATAGATCTTGAATAAAATCCAGATACACAAGAAATAGAAAATGATGCAGTGGCAGAATAAGAAATATTCTGAACAGTTTTAAAGCTAAATGTATAAATAGCTGTTTGATTTGGTTGAAGAGTATTTGTAGATGCATTTATGCAAGCAAATACTGGAAATCGAGAATATATATCTGGATTCGAAATCGTAATTGGAAATTCAGATGTATTGGTGATAGACATAGTATCTATCAATTCATCATTCACATAACTTTTCCCAAGATTTATCGTGTCTTTTGAAAAATAGACAGCACAAGGTAAGTTTGAAGCTTGTATATGTACTACACTAGCGATACAAATAATCAATGGTACATATACATTCATATATAGAACTCTATACATAAAGAACCTTTAAAGAAATGGGATGGAATGGTGAATCATAAATTCATTGTAAATAAGGTCTGAACATTCTTCATATGTGACTTCTCTGCTTAAAATAGTACTTAAATCAATAGAAGAATGATCTAGATATTCATATAAGGATCTTTTTTCATTATCATTTCTTGTTATAAGTTCAGCAATAGCAAGATGGTCATTATGTAGTAAAATTGATCCATGTTGTAATAAAACATTGTCATGGACCATTTGCGCGCTACCAATAATTTTTTTTCCTTTACATTCAACTTCATATTGAGCAGAGGCAGTAAAACATGCTTTAGACATATCTGTTGTATAATGATTAGTAAAACTAGGTTGAGATTTTACATAATCTAAATCAGAAATGTGCAATGGTGATAGTGCTCTTAATAAAAAAAGATGAATTGATTCATACCATTTTTTAGCTATGGATGTATCTTTACAAGGAACAGTAACGCAATAAGTTAGCTCATTTGCATGTAAAACAGCTCGACCGCCAGTAGGTCTTCGGACAATATCAATACCTCGGATTGAGCATTCTTGATAATTTATCGAGGTATCTAACTGATTTTTACCTAATGATATTGCCCATGGCTTCCATCCATAAATACGTAATAAAGGAAATTGAGATTTATTATCTTCTGCAAGCTTAAGTGCATTAGATATGTCTAAATCCATTTGTTCTTTACCACTTAAATAACCAGTATTTTCAAAATTCCACTTCATTAAAACATCTATCCAAGTTTTTGTAAAGCTTCAATGAGTTCTTCACAAAAAGCACGATCTTCATATAATTGAGATAGGAATAAATCTACACTTTCAAACTTTTTTTCTTCGCGTAAAAAGTGTAAAAACCATACTGTGATTGTTTTATCGTATAAATCTCTATTCAATCCAAAGTAATTTACCTCTAAAATAGATTCGGTATCATCTGTAAATGTTGGCCTTGTACCAATATTTGCCATGCCATAGTATAATGTACCGTCAATCTCTGAAGAAACAAAATATACTCCATTTCCAGGATATAATTTGTGAGGGTCTGAGGACTTAATATTAGCAGTTGGAATACCTAATTTTCTACCTCTTTCATCGCCTCTTAGTACAATGCCAGATACAAAATATGGATAACCCAATAATTCTAAAGAATCTTGCAGTTGATTCTCTGTTATGGCTTTTCTTATTCTTGTGCTACTTATAGGAAGATTGTGAACCATTGTAGCAGGAATTATTTCTAATGAAAAATTATATTCTTGAGATAATGAAACCAGTGTTTCTTCAGAGCCTTCTCTATTATTTCCAAAGCCATGGTCATAACCAATGCACATTGTATGAACACCTATTTTTTCGACGATATATTTTTTGATAAAATCCGTAGAAGAAGTAGATGCAAACTCTTTAGAAAAGGGAATAACGATTACTGTATCTATGCCATATGATGCAATAAGTTCAATACGTTCATCAATTGTAGATAGTAATGAAACTTGAGGCTTATCTTTTCTGGGTACTATTAATTGTGGATGAGGGTGAAAAGTGACGATAACAGTTCGGGAATTATCAACTGTTTGAGCTATTTCCTTCATTTTGGAAATAATATTCTGATGTCCTATGTGCACACCATCGAATGTACCAACTGTAATAATTGATGCCTGATTATATGGTATATCATCAAATAAGGAATAAATTTTCATCTTTGTTGAGTAAAAACTTTAGGAATAGCCAAAAGGTTCTGTTCTGTAAGTGCTTGTTCTATAATTGCAATGTCGACTGCATCTTGAACTGATAAATCACCAATTTCTGTTCTGCGTAATTCAGATAAGTAGGCAACAGTTCCTAAAGCAATACCAATATCACGAGCTAAAGAACGGATATAAGTACCTTTAGAACAAGCAATATCCAATATCAACATAGGATTATTATATGAGATAATATCAATTGAATAAATAGTAATATCTCTAGGTAATATTTCAGTTTCTTCGCCACGTCTGGCTAATCTATATAAAGGAATACCATCTTTTTTCAAAGCAGAATATATAGGTGGAACTTGTTGGATGTCACCTATAAATTGCTTAAGAAGTAAAGCTATATAGTCCTGGTCTACTTTAGAAGAGATTGGTGCAAATATATTTTCTGGTGTTTCGGCATCAAATGAGTCGGTAGAAGCACCAAGTTTAATAGTGGCTAGATATCTTTTTTTATCAGCTTGATAGTGGTGTATTATTTTTGTTGCAGGCCTTCCAATGCATACAATTAAAAGTCCGGTTGCTAAAGGATCTAATGTTCCTGCATGCCCTATTTTTTTTACACCAATCATTCTACGAAGTTTAGCGACAATATCGAAGGATGTCCATGATTTGCCTTTATCTATAAGGGCAATAGCACCAATTTCTGTATTTCTGGCATCATGAGTCCATGTGGCAATATCTGGTACAGTATGCCTAGTAAGAATTCTCATAGAATCAGTAAGAAATAGGGTAGTATTAATCAGCAGAATTAGAATTATCTTCGATTACATTATTGCTGAATTGCTTATGCCTAAGCATATCATCTTGTTTCGTTTTTTCAAGTAAATTCTTTATGCTATCGATAGCATCCATAGTTTCATCTCTAAAAAAACGTAATTCAGGGGCAAATCTTAATTGAAGATTTTGAGCAACATGTTTTCTAATTCTAATCTTATCTTGCTCAATTGCAGTAAGTACTTCTGTTATTCCTTTTTTACCACCAATAGCACTAATATAAACTTTAGCTATCTGTAAATCGGGCGACATTTTAACTGAAGTTACAGTAATAAGGCCAGCATGTATTTCAGATGCTATTTTTCTTAATGGTTCAGAAAGTAATTCAGTTATTACTGCAGCTACTTTTTCAGTTCTTATAGACATCTATTGGTCCTTTATTGACTTAATTTACGGCGTACTTCGGTTTGTTTGTATGCTTCAATTATATCACCTTCAACAAAGTCATTGAAACCATTAATACTGATACCGCATTCATAGTTGGTATCTACTTCTTTTACATCATCTTTAAATCTTTTTAATGCAGATAATGTAGAATTATATACCATAAAGCCATCTCTCATCACTCTTACTCGATCATTTCTATGAATTTTACCAGATGTAATGTATGATCCAGCAACAGCTCCAACTTTACTAATCTTAAATACTTGGCGAACTTCTGCAGTTCCAGTAATATCTTCTTTGATTTCTGGAGATAGAAGTCCTTCCAATGCCATTTGAATCTCATTAATACAGTCATAAATGATTGTATATAAACGAATATCAACACCTTCTGCTTCTGCTGATTTTCTTGCTGAAGAAGTAGGGGATACATGGAATCCAACTACAACAGCACTTGAAGCAGCTGCTAACATGACATCTGATTCTGAAATAGGACCTACACCCTTATGAAGTATAGTAACTTTAGCTTCATCACGTGAAAGTTTTTGCAAGGAGTCAGATAGAGCTTCCATAGATCCACTAACATCACTCTTGATGATAAGTTTGAGTTCTTTTGTTCCACCACGTAGAATATCTTGAGAGATTTCATCTAGAGTGATTGGACGCATTTGCTTAAATGTTTGTTCTCTCTTTAATTGCTGACGTTTAGTCGCAATTGCTCTTGCTTCAACTTCAGTATCTAATACTGCAAATAAATCACCTGCTTGTGGGGTTCCATCAAAACCTGAAACTTGAACAGGAAGAGATGGGCCAGCTTCTTCAACGCGATTACCTCTTTCGTCGAACATTGCTCGAACACGGCCAGAATAAATACCAGCAACAAAAGCATCTCCAACTTTAAGTGTACCTTTTTGCACCATAACAGTAGCTAATACACCTTTACCCTTATCTAAATGGGCTTCAATAACTGTACCTCTAGAATTACGATCTGGATTTGCTTTTAATTCAAGTAAATCAGCTTCTAGCAAGATTTTTTCTAATAGGGTATTAATATTTAAGCCTTTTTTAGCAGAAATCTCTGCACTTTGATATTTACCGCCCCATTCTTCTACTAATACACCTCTATCTGCCAATTGTTGTCTAACTCTATCTGGATTCGCATCTTCTTTATCTATCTTGTTCAAGGCTACAATAATCGGAACATTTGCAGCTTGCGCATGGCTTATAGCCTCTATTGTTTGAGGCATCACATTAT
>JALRHN010000042.1 GCA_023259575.1 Candidatus Kapaibacterium sp.
ATCTTTACCAGTATGCTTACTTATAATAGTATATAACATTTCTCTTATTCTAAGCATTTCTTTAGTATAAATCTCGATATCTGTTGCCTGACCTTGCGTTCCACCTAATGGTTGATGCATCATTATTCTGGAATTAGGAAGAACATATCTTTTTCCTTTAGTTCCTGCACATAATAATACCTGTGCCATAGATGCAGCCATACCAACACAAATTGTACTTATGTCTGGCCTAACAAACTGCATTGTATCATAAATTGCCATACCAGCTGTTACACTTCCACCAGGCGAATTAATATAAATATTAATATCCTTGGTTGGATCTTCACTTTCTAAAAATAGTAGTTGAGCAACTGTGAGGCTTGCTACGTGATCATCAATTGGCGTGCCAATAAAAATGATTCTATCTTTTAGCAAACGTGAATATATATCATATGCTCTTTCACCGCGGCTTGTTTGTTCAACAACCATCGGTACTAGCTGGTTCATCATAAAATTAGCTCTAATAAATGGTTAGTGAATTAATAACAATTCCTTTTTTCAAGGAAAACTAAAATTTATTCACCTGATGTTTTAGCTTTTGTTTTACGTTTTGGTTTTTCATCATCTGTTGATTCATCTTTTTTAGATGATTTAGACGTTTTAGATGATTTTTTTGTTGACTTTGTATCGGCATCATTTGATATTTCTGCTTCGATGTCATCCAAACCACCAAACATTCCTGCATTTATTTCTTTTTGCTTGAAATAAGTTTCAGGATCTGTATCTGTAATTATTGCTTTTTCTAATATTTTATCCATTGCTTTTCTGGCAATGATAGATCCCATTAGATTGTTTTCTTTCATTAAGAATGAAAGTATTTGATCATCATTCAATTTTGAATTTTGTCGATAATACTCCATATAAGGAATAATATCATTTTCTTCTAATTGAATTCCCTCTTTTTCGATTATTTTATCGCGAACAAGTTCCCATCTAGCTGTTTGTTCTGCATATGGACGAAATACATCTTCCATTTCTGCAATATTCATGTTTTGAATTTCAGGATTATCTTTTTGTTGCTTTTTTAAATTCTCAAGCATACCTACCATAACATCTTGAACAATTGCTTTTGGTACTAAAAAGTCATGCTTTGCACTCATGTGTTCTACAACTTGAACTTCTAGCTCTTTTCTAGCTTCATTTTCAAGCATTGTATTATTATACTTTCTAATATCCTGATATAGCTCATCAACAGTATTCAAACGTCCATTTGAATATGCGCTTACAAATGCATCATTGAGTTCTGGTTTGACAAGTTTTTCAACTTTTAAGATTTCCACATCAAATCTATCTGGATTGGAATTGTCACTTTGAGGGGCATCAATATATGTTACTTTTTCACCAACTTTTTTGCCAATCAATGAATCTCTTAAAAAGCCATCTAAATCTGGATGATTCAAGAAAATAGTATTTTCTTCAGCTTCCACACCTTCGATTGGCTTACCAGTTTCATCATCTACTTTAATAAATCGAACATGTACTGTATGCAAATTATCATCTGCTTTTTCTGCTGGAGTATGAACTGCAGCCTTAACAAGCATATCTTGAACAACTGCATCTACTTCATCATCATTAACAGTATGTACTGGTTTTAATAATTCAAGGCCTTCATATGAACCCAATTCAAATTCTGGAATTGTATCAAATCGAATAATATATGCTACAGTGCCATCGGATTCCTTTTTCATATCCATAAGCTGAGGCTGGCCAATAACACGAATATTATTATTACGTGTATAGCTCTTAAACTCATCATCTGCAACATTCATTAATGAATCATTTTCGATTTGACGTCCAAATCGTTGCTTAATGATTGGCAATGGTACTTTGCCTTTACGAAAACCCTTGATTTCTAAATTAGGCTGTGCCTCACGATAGGCGCGCTCAAAATGAGGTATAAGGTCCTGTGAAGTTAATGTAAATGTAACTTCTTGTGTGCATGAGTCAATCGAAACAACGTTAGTTTCCAAAGATAGTACCTTAGATATGAATCATTAAATAGAATTCCCGTTCAATTCGGGGCAAATAAGTTAAGTGCGGATGAGGAGACTCGAACTCCTACGGGTCGCCCCACCAGATCCTAAGTCTGGCGCGTATGCCAATTTCGCCACATCCGCAATCAATTTTTACAAGTTGAATTTGCAAAGAGTACAAAAATACAATGATTTTTGCGTGAAAAGAAATAATTTCTTAGCTTCTTTACACTTCTGCTTAAAACAAGGGTGTAATTTACATGTATTTTTTCTTATTGATATGTGTTATACATGAATATTGACAATAAATTTGATTGTATTGTTATAGGTGCCGGAGTATCAGGAATACATTCTGCTTTATTATTGGCTAAACAAAATAAACGAGTTCTTTTATTAGAATCTACTTTATATATTGGTGGAAGGGCCCGTTCTTTTATTGACAAGCAGTCTGGGGATAGTATTGATAATGGCCAGCATGCCTTGATGGGATGTTATACTCAATTTTTAAGTATTTTATCTACTCTTAATACTGACAATCTATTATACAGACAGCCTCATTTATCTGTACCATTTATGTATTCAGATGGGCATTCTGATATGTTGAAAGCAGATGTATTTTCTGGTGCTTTAGGTGTAGCTTTTGGAATTTTGAATCTAAAGAAATTATCTTTATCAGAGAAGATTTCAGCTCTTTACTTTGCACTACGTATTCGTTTGGGATTGGCAAAATCTGGTTCTTTAACCGCATTTGAGTTTTTATTGTCAGAAAATCAATCTACACATAGTATTGAGATTTTGTGGACACCGATTATTCTTGCCACTTTAAATGGAAATCCCAAAGAAGTTGCCGCTTCATTGTTTGTACAAGTATTAACTCTTGCATTTTTAGGAAAAAAAGACGCTTCTACGCTTATTCTTCCAAAAGTTGGATTATCTGATTTATTGTCTCCATTTCCTGATTGGCTTGCTAAACACAATGGTATATGCAAACTTGGAGAGTCTGTAGAAGAAATAGTATTTCAAGATAGTAGACCAAGCGCTGTTATTACTAAATCTGGAGAAATATACCATTCTCATTCAATAATTATGGCAATTCCTCCTAAAAGCATCAAACGTATTCTTCATAAAGAATGCAAAGAATATGAATTTTATGAAGCCTTGGATCAGTACACCTTTTCACCTATTATTTCTGTGTATTTGTGGATTGATAAAGAATTTCCTGATTTAGAATTTGCTGCATTATTAGGAACCAATACACAATGGGTTTTTCATAAAAATGCTTTTATGCATAATAATATAAGCTCAACCCTTTTATCGTGCACTGTGAGTGCAGGAAACGATTCTATTGATGATGAAGGTGCATCAATTGCAATGCAGTGTTTACAAGAAATCAAGCTATGTTTTCCTTCTGTAAAAGATGCTACATTATTACACTGGAAAGTTATTAAGGAAAAACACGCAACTTTTTTAGCCACACCAGAGATAGAAAATAAAAGGCATTCAACTTATACAGATATTGAAGGGTTGTTTATTGCAGGTGATTGGACAGATACCAAATTACCAGCCACATTAGAAGGCGCTGCAATTAGTGGATATCATGCTGCTAATGCAGTATTAACCTCCAAAAGCACCGTATTTTCTCATTCCTAAAAACCAAATACTTTTGGTGATCATCCAAAATATTAAGCACCAAAGAATACTCATGCTTAGATAATGTGGTGCATGATATATTGAGATTGTACCACTTGCCAATGCACTTGGTATATATCCTAAATATTGAAAGGGAAGAAGATTTGAAACAGGTAGAATCCAAGCAGGTAAAATTGATAATGGCAACATTGCACCAGACAAAAAAACCATACTTATATCTAGAATAATATGAAATGTCCAAGTTTCTTCATACCAAAATGCTAAGTAGCTAATTGCCATCGAGATAAAGAATTTACATATTATTGCTGTTAATAATATGAGCATACCCCATATAATACCTGATATGTGTAGTTGATATGAACTAAAAAAAACAAAGAATGGAAATATAATTAGAGCAAATAGCAATGTTCCCACTTTTTCTGCTGCAACCATAGCCCCCGAAAACCCTAAATGAGATAGAGGTTTCAATAAATATTTATTTAGGTCTCCATTTCTTATCTCGTCTCCAACCCCTCTTTCTATTCTACCACTTCTGGTTAAAATAGTACATAAAGAAACAAAACAAATATAGATATACATAGAATCTGGGTTATAGCCTTGGATTGCCCCTTGCCCTTTTGATATAAATACAGATTTCCACAAAAGAATTTGCACTAAAGAATGAATCAATAATGTTAATGTACTATTTGTTAAAAAATCTATTCGATATTCCAATAATGTAGATATACCACTTTTAAATGCTGCTATATATGTTCTTAGAGGTCTATTCATTACAAAGCTTTTGTTCGGCCACCATCTATCAACAGAGTAATTCCAGTAATATAAGAGGCAAAATCTGATGATAAGAAGACAGCAGATGCAGCGATATCTTTTGGTTCTGCTAATCGTTTCATAGGAATTTCTTGTGACATCAACAATGATGCTTCCTCTATTGAAATATTATTATCAGCTGCCTTTTTTTGTAAAATACCTGTTAAACGACCAGTTTTTGTTGCTCCTGGTAAAATGCTATTAACAGTAATTCCATGAGCTGCAACTTCATTAGATAATGTTTTAGCCCAACTTGCTGTTGCCCCACGGATTGTATTCGATACTCCAAGACCATCTAATGGCTGCCTAACAGAAGTTGAAATAATATTAATAATTCGTCCCCAACCTTCTTTTTTCATTCCAGGTAGAACATGCATTGTTATTTCATGGCTAGACACAAGTAATCGAGTAAATGCATCGTAAAATTCTTGCGAGTGTGCATTTGATATATTGCCAGGAGGTGGACCACCAGTATTATTGATCAAAATATGAATAGTGATATCTTCTATAGTTTTAAGTGCTTTTTTTACTTCATCCAAAGAAGAAAAATCAGCTGCCAAAGCTCTGTGAAATTGATTACCATTATTTGGTAATGAATTAACAACAGATTCTAGTGAATGGTTATTTCTAGCAAATGCAATAATATTTGCACCAGATTCTGCAAGCATCATAGCTATGCTAAGCCCAATTCCTTGAGAACTGCCACACACTAAAGCTGTTTTACCATCTAATCTAATATTCATACTTTATAAATCTACTTTATTTAGCAAGCACAATAAATTGAGTTCTTCTGTTTAATGCACGATTCGTTTCGGAATCATTTGGAGCCAAAGGTTGCGTCATTCCAAAACCACGAGCTCTTAATCGTTTAGATTCTATACCTCTTTTAAGCATCTCTGTCATTACTGCATTAGACCTAGCATCACTTAAACGCTGATTAAATTCTTCGCCACCTATATTATCCGTGTGGCCCTGGATTTCGAGTCTTAATTTGGGATATCTTTCCATCAATTCTACTAATTCATCAATTCTTCGTAAAGATTCATCTCTAACTACCGCAGAATTATAATCAAATTGAATTGGATATTTAAAATTATCTGAGACATCAAAACCTGGTCCTAAAGGTGCAGTATCATATTCTCCATCGGCAATGATAGTATCATTTTGGGGAATTAAAGATATGTTAACTTTATGCAATCCATAATACTCAGGGGCTTTATAACTAATTTTATAAAAATTTCTAAGACTACGATAAATATCTAAGAACACATCCATTAATTCTTTTTTTGTACGTGCTTTATAATATTTACCACCAGAGTATTTAGCAATAACTGATAAAATTTCATCATTAGGATAGCCAAATCCGATAGTAAAGATATGGATATTATTAGATTTTGCTGAATCTAAGATTTGCTTCAGTTTGGTTCTTGAATAATTATCTTCACCATCTGAAAATACCACTAATACTCTTGGAACTGTATCTGGTAATTCCGAGGTAAATTGCTCCATAGATTTCAGAATTGCATCATATAATGCAGAGTAATAACCTTGTCCTTGTAAAAAAGTAGATTTAAATTTATTCAAGATTATCTCTTTATCACGCCACATTGGAACTTTAAGAATATAATCTTTACTAAATGTAGAAATCCCAATTCTATCTTGTGGTTGTTTCATATTTACAAAAAGCTCTGTGCCCATAGATATTGCATCCATTACTCCATTCATAGAGCCACTAAAATCTACACTAAGCATGATTGCATAAGGTATAGAATCTGCATCGCCATATTCTCTAACTATAAAACTATCTATTAGAACTTTCTGTCTACCTAATTTCTCTTTTATTACACCCCAATATTTCATGTCTTTTCGATAAGGAGGGGCCAAGTTTGTTATATAATTACCTGTTGAATCATATACTTTTGCAAATAACCTTATTTCCTTAGGATAAGAATTGGTTTCAATTCTTGTTATTTCCATGGCTAGTGTAGAAATATCTGCTTTTTCTATTGGTTTAGTACCTGTAAGAAGCAAAGATGGTCGGGCAGAGTCTACAATTTCACTTTGTAAATCAAGGCTACTTAAGGATGCAGCCGAACGAGAAGTACCGCAAGATTGCAATAATATAAAACAGCTAGATAGTATGGCTATGATAGTATATAAAAGGGCAGAATCTTTACAAAGAGATCCTGCCCTTAAATTCGATGTATGTGAACATATATCTTTCATGTATACTTGAAATAATGTAAACATTAATCAGCTTTTGGAGGCTGCCAATTTCCTCGGCTCCATTTAACTAACTCGATATTTGCATTTCCTACATACAGTTTCATTTTAGCTTTTACAGGTATTCGTGCTTCATCATCACTAAACCAACCCTCGAATTTTCCTGTTAAACCATAAATACCAGTCCAATTAGCAGTTCCATTAAAATACAGTGTTTTAATTGGATATGAAGATGCATTTATTTCAATATTTTCCTCTTTTGCCAAAAAGTTAATTGAAGTAGAAACAGTATCATCCATAATTACTGTAGGTACTTTAATAGATTTTTTTGATTTAAGAAGTTGTCTAGCTAAGAAATATAAACTACTTCCATCATTCCATTTTTTTGGAGTGGAGAATACTCTTTTTTCGGCAAGTTTTTCTTTCTTGTATTTTTCCATGGTTAATGTTTGTTTGGGATAATCAAACATATATTTATCATAAGACCATGTACCATCGGACTCTTTTGTATTGGCTGTAAAATTATGAGAGAATGTTATTGATTGGTCTATCCAACTTTCATAAATAGAATGTAAGTCTATAAAAGGTATACCTTTACGTGAATCTATGTATATCTTGCTATGAAAAACATTCTTTCCATCAAATATTTCATTTTTTAATGTAACTACTTTGATAGAACCAAGTGTAATTCCCATATAAGACACTTCATACAATAATTCTTCTCCGGGCATAATTACTTGTGAATACATAGTATTAGTATCTACAAACATCATTAGGAATGCGCTACACATCACTAATATCCCCTTAAGGATTGAATTCATATTTAACATTTCTATAATTGATAATATTTATTTCAATTTGGCAATTTTAGAAGCTTCTGGAAATAGAAGCATAGCTTTATTTATTTGTTTATCATCTTGATAAGCAATTGGAAAGAAGCCTGAATTTCCATATAATGATCTAGCAATTGTTGCTTTAATCATGCTTCTGATATATTCTTCATCTTTTTTATAATTCACATCATTCCACACGATTTCTTTTGATTCAGCTAGCTTTTTAAATGAATCCATTATTTCATCAGTTGTAGAAAATGATTTACGATACATTTTGAAATCTTCTTTAAACTTATTTCGAAGTTGGGCACCATCACCACGTAAATAGCTATCTGTGAATTCCCAAAAAAGATTTTTCCTACGTATAGCAACACTTAATGGAGTAATAGTATCAGGTTTTACCACATAATCTGGTATGATTCCTCCACCTCCATATACAATTCTGCCACTTACGGTTTTAAATACTGGACGAAGCGAATCAACTTTTTTTCCTTTATCTGCAGAATGTTGAATATTGTCTCCTTCCTCAACATCCTCTCTCCCTTCGCCTTTATAGTATTTATCTTTATCATTATATGGTCTTTGAATTAAACGTCCAGATGGAGTAAAATAACGTGATATAGTTAATCTGAATGCTGATCCATCAGACAAAGGATATTGTTGTTGAACTAGCCCCTTACCAAATGATGTCTCACCAACAATTAATCCACGATCTAAATCTTGAACTGCTCCAGAAACAATTTCACTTGCAGAGGCCGAACCTCCATTTACCATAACGATAAGTGGAATATTTTCAAATTCTCCGCCATCACTGGAATAATAATCTTCATCTACTTCTGGCCTACGACCTTTAGTATACACTATTTTTTGTCCACCAGTTAAGAATTCATCTGCTAATTTAAAAGCTTGATCTAGATAGCCACCTGGATTATTTCTTAAATCCAATATGAGTTTTTTCATACCTTCTGCTTTAAGTTTTCTTGCGGCTTCTACAAATTCGGTATGTGTTGTAGCTGCAAATCGATTAATTGAAATCAATCCAATATCAGTTTTATCGATTATAAAACTTGCATCTACAGTATAAATTGGAATCTTGTCTCGAACGATATCATAATCTATTAATTTAGTTTCGGGACCTCTTTTGACACTTATCTTTACATGAGTTCCTTTTGGGCCCCGTAATTTTTTGGGTACATCTTCTCTTGTTAAGCCTATTGCTAAGGTATCATCAATCTTAACAATTTTATCACCAGATTGAATTCCTAAAGCTTCACTAGGGCCACCACTAATAGGAGTTACTATTGTAATAGTATCTTTTACAATATCAAACTCTACTCCAATTCCCTCGAAACTTCCCTGAAAATCTTCTGTTACTTTTTTCATCTGAGAGGCTGGAATATATACCGAATGAGGATCTAATTCATTCAACATTCCCTTGATTGCGGCTTCTGTTAATTTTTGTGCATCTACATTTTCTACATACATAGAATTAGCACGATTTAATACATCATTGAACTTTTTAACTTGTTCATATATATTATCACTTGATATTGCAGGTCTAGACAAAGAGCCTAAAAAAATACCTGCACCTACAGAAGCACCTATTAATAATGCTTTGGTAAATTTCATATGGTATGCTTAATAAAAGGGGATAAGTATTATGCAAATTTACGCCATAATACTATATGTTCAGCTATATGAACTATCTAATATTAAAAAGTATATGACAGTTCAAGCTAAATACTAAGTAATTGTTCGCTATGACGTAGATAATTTATTGCATAGTGTAATAAACTATCAAAAAGTCATAATCCTGTTTCTTTAAATCGATAGCCAACCCCTTTAACTGTTTCGATTAATGCACCGTATTTTCCTAATTTTTCCCTGATTTTAGAAACGTGAACATCTACAGTTCTATCAACAACATATACACTTTCTCCCCATATCCTACGCAATAACATTTCTCTTGGAAACACTTTCCCTCTATTTGAAGCCAAAAATGCTAATAATTCAAATTCCTTTTTTGGAAAGAAACTTTCATCATTATCTATTTTAACTGTATAATTTTGACGATTAATTTCTAAGGTGTCAATTCTTAAAATCTCTGGCGCTGCAATTGTTTCTGTTCGAATTTTTTCTGCCGACCTACGTAAAATAGTCTTTATTCTTGCTACTAAAACTCTGGGGCTTACTGGTTTTTGTATATAATCATCTGCGCCTAATTCTAAACCAAGTATTTGATCTATTTCACCTGTTTTAGCTGTTAAAAATATTATTGAAGCTGCAGCAGTTGCTGGAATCTGACGTAATAATCGGCATATTTCAAAACCATCATAACCTGGCATCATAATATCTAAAATTACCAAATCAGGTTTTTGTTCGGCTGCCAAAGACAATGCAGTTTCACCATCTGTAGCTGTAAATACGTTATAACCTTCTTTTCGAAGATTATAACTTATTAAGTCTACAATATCCTGTTCATCATCTACTACCAGAATGCGCTTATTCATAGTTTTCTCTTTTCAGACATATTGTGAATCAATAGCTATGCAAAAGTAAAGCATTATAGTATGATACTGTTGTAATCAAATCGTAACATATAAATACAGAACTATACTTCCTGATTATCTTACCTTGAATGTTGCCATTGTAATAATTGCAAGCAAAATTGCTATGATATAAAATCGAGTTACAATTTTAGATTCATGAAGTCCTGATTTTTCATAATGATGATGCAATGGAGACATCTTCAAAAGCCTTATTCCTTCTCCAGTTTTCTTTTTTGTATACTTAAAATATCCAACCTGTATAATCACAGATAATGTTTCCGCAAAAAAGATTCCTCCTAAAATTGGCAAGAGAAATTCTTTCTTTATTAAAATACATAAACCTCCTAAGGCTCCTCCCAAAGCTAAAGACCCCGTATCTCCCATAAAAACTTGAGCTGGATGAGAATTAAACCAAAGAAATCCTAAAGATGAGCCAACAAGTGCTGCGCAATATATAGTTAACTCATCTGCGCCTCGTAAATGGACAATATTTAAATATTGAGCAAACACTGCATTTCCGCTTACATAACAAATTACAGCCAATGCAAAGGCAGCAATTCCAACAGTTCCTATTGCCAATCCATCTAAGCCATCTGTTAGATTAACTGCATTAGATGTTGCGGTAAGTATAAATATCACTGCAGGTATATAAAAAATACCAAAGTCAAAATGAATATTTTTGGCAAATGGCACGGTTGTCATTGTATGTACTTCTTGAAAAGAAGTAGAAAACCATTCTGGATACCAGAAGATTGTTCCACCCACAATACAGCCTATTAATACTTGTCCAACTATCTTATATCTTCCAATTAACCCCTTTTTCATTTTCTTGATTACTTTTAGATAATCATCTAAAAAACCTACTGCGCCTAGTCCAATTGTAATTAATACAATTAAGAGCACATATGTATTTTGAATATTTGCCCATAATAGTGTTGGTATTAATACTGCTGCAAGTACAATCAAACCTCCCATTGTAGGAGTGCCTGCCTTTAAAGAATGATTACCCGTTGCCTGTAATTCTTGTTTTGCTTGCTCACCAATTTGTTTTTTCTTTAAGAGTTTTATGATTATCGGGCCAATAATAAATGAAATCAATAAAGCTGTTATTGTTGATGCAGCAGCACGAAATGTTACATATTGAAATACTCCGAAACCGGGCAAATCAAATGCGGTTCTTAACCATGCAGTAAAGAAATAGAGCATAGAATACCTTTTCCTTTGTTAATTTTTCTATGTTGAATGTATCAATGAATTTTTCCACGCAATAAGTACATTTTCAAGTTGTATACCGCGTGATCCTTTTATAAGAACTATATCTCCTTTCTTTGCTTCTTTTTTGATGATATCTGTACATATATCTAATGTTTCGGCATATATCAAACGTGGTTCTTGAGCTTCAACATAAGTATATGCTTTATGCATTTCTTGTCCGGTAATAATGCACATATCACTTGATACAATTGCTAATTCAAGAATTTTTATATGTTCTTGAAGTGATGAATTTCCCAGTTCACGCATATCTCCTAATACAGCTATTTTTTTTCCTTGTACTGTAAAACCCGCAAGCGTTTCTAAAGCTATACTCATAGATGCAGGATTTGCATTATAAGAATCATTCAATACTTGAACATGATCAATCTCTTGCATTGCCATTCTGCCATATCCATGATATTCTGGTGGGGTATAATCACCTAATGCATCAACTATTTCATGAAGATTCATCCCACATGCATATGCAAGTGCAGATGATGCAATTGCCGTCATTACTCCTACTTTTCCTGGCATATTAATTAATGTCTTACACTGATTTTGATTATGTGTTATAGCAGCATTTACTCTTAAACTAATTATAGCATATCCATTAGATTGTATCTGCCAAGTACAAGATAAATCAGAATGTAAAGAATACATCGAATATGTAAGTGATTTTTTATCACCTATATATTTCTGTAATCTTTCATCATCAATATTTATCAATTTAATGCAAGATTGTCTGTCTAGATGTCTAAACAAAGCAGTTTCTTCTTTCTCTACACCATCTAAATCTATCAGTTTTTCTAGATGCTCTTTTCCAATATTGGTAATTAAACCATGTGTTGGTAATACAATTTCAGACAAAGCCTCTATTTCCCCCGGTTCATTTGTTCCTATTTCTATTACAGCTGCTTGATATGTATCATCTAATTGTAATAACATTAATGGCACGCCAATCTGATTATTATAATTAGCATATGTTTTTAATGTTCTATATTTTTTACTTAGTATAAAGGCGGTACAATCTTTGGTAGAAGTTTTTCCGGCAGCGCCTGCTATAGCAATGATATGAATATCATATCTTTTTCTATGAAATTGAGCTAGTTTTCCTAAGGCATGCAAAGTGTTATCCACAATAATATGTGGAAAATCCAAAAGTTCTGTGGAAAACTGATGTGAACCTTGTCTATCAACAATAACTCCGCTTGCACCTAATTCTTTAGCTTTAGAAATAAATGTATGTCCATCGAAGTGTTCTCCTCTTATCGCTATATATATATTTCCATGTTGTAAAGTACGTGTATCAGCCGATATTCCGACACAATCAGAAGGTATTCTAAAATTGGTAAAATCCCCTAGAATATAGAGAAGTTCTTCTGTAGTAAAATGTGCTAAATTTTTCATGCTTTACTGGGCGAGTTAATTAAAGTATATGCTGCTATACTTATTAACAAAATTAGAAAAAATACTTTTATATGATTTATGTGGCAGTTCTTTTGGCAATTTCGGCAGATAATAAAGTTATTACAGCTGTATAATACAACCAAATTGCAGGTATTACCAATGCAGCATATGTTCCGTAAAATATACCTAAAGAAGTAGTATAATTGATATACCAGCTAAAAGCTAATCGCGCTAATTCCCATAAAAACCAAGCAATTAAAGTAGAATTTCTGATAATAGATTTTGATTGTTTTATGGGTGGTAAAGTTATATAAATAAACAGGAATAAAAGTGGTGGCGATATAAAAGCAGTTAATTTTACAAATATGCCAGAGAATAAAAGCGAGTCTGGTATATAAGGAAATAAAAAACCTTCTAAGGCAGAAGAAAAAGGGTGTAAAAAAGTACTTGCAATAACAAGCATGATAAAGAGAATAGTGCGTATTAGATCTTTAATTTTTACATGAATAAATGATTGATCAGGGCCAATTCCAAATACTGCTTGCATACCACTTCTAAAAGAAGATAATAATGCGGAAGCTGTCCACAACAAAGCAGGAATACCTATCCATCCTGCATTATTACTAATCATAAATAATGATTCAATTTCTTGTACAACTAAGGTTGCTATATTAGAACCACTATGTCCTGCAGGAAGAAATGTTGATAAAAAAATGTTAAGCGAGGGTAAAAAAGTAGAACCAGAAGATCACCAGGATCAAGGGGATTGAACGCATCAGGTTGACATATCCGGCTGCGATCATGGCCAAAGGCTTGATGCTCGACAAACGCGCCAAGGCCAGCAAAGTGCCAAAAAAGATGCCACCCAGACACGCAACAACGGTCAATTGCACCGTATATTTCAGACCCTGCATCAAGTAGGGCAGCGAGGTAGTAATTGCGCTGAAGTCAAAGTCGTTCATTATTTACCCCCCGTGATGTAACCGGGCACCGCAGTGCGACGCTCAATCAAAGCCATGATACGGTTAACCGTCATCGCGACAATCACGTACAAGACCGTGGCAGCGATGTACGCTTCGAAGAAAGCGAAAGTGACCTCACCCATTTCCTTGGTCCTGAATGTGAGTTCAGTCAGACCGATCGTCAAGGCCACTGAGGTGTTTTTGATCAGGTTCATGGCCTCGGAGGTCATCGGCGGAATGATGATGCGATAGGCCATGGGCAACAACACGAAGCGGTAGGTTTGCC